>NZ_JAQEKS010000050.1:0-1910 GCF_027679115.1 Coprococcus sp. TM115-187
ATCGAGTAGGAGGCGGTGACTAACCGCCGTCCTCTCACACCACCGTGCGTACCGTTCGGTACACGGCGGTTTCAATAGTTGACGTGCACAGACTGATAGGCTGTGGCTAAATCATAGAAGCCACTGTTTATCAGTCTTTCTTTTGTCATGGCTTTCTTAACTGTTGTCAGATTCGCACAATACCAGTGTCCTCTTCGGCAGTTTGCTGCCATGTTCGCATAGTATTCGTGTACTCCCATCTTTATCAGATTTCTTTTCTTTGTTCTTGGAAGTTTCCACTGTTTCCATATACACATACGTATTCTGCGGTAGAGCCATCCGTTGATGTCATCTATGTTGTTCTTCATACTTGCAATTCCGTAGTAGTTAAGCCATCCCCTCGCATACACCTTGATTTTCTCAAGGCTTGGCTTGATTGACTGACATCGCTTACGGGAAGATAACTCCTTCAGTCTAGACTTAAACTTCTTCCATGACTTCGGATGAACTCGGACATAAATGCCTTTTCCGTTCCTTCCCAATGCAAAGCCAAGGAATTTAAAATTTCGGATTGCAAATACACTGACAGTACGACTCTTTTCTCGGTTGACTGTAAGTTTCAGCCTCTCCTCAAGATATTTTGTACTGCTTTCCAAGAGTCTCTCTGATGCTCGCTTGCTCTTTGCAAGAAGCACAATGTCATCTGCATATCTTATGCATGGAACGCCTCTTTTCAAGAATTCCTGGTCGAACTCATTGAGGTAGACATTTGCCAGCAATGGTGATAGATTTCCACCTTGTGGTGAGCCTTCCTCTGTGTCAATGACTACTCCGTTTTCCATTACACCGCTTTTCAGATAGCGCTTTATCAACTGTACTACACGTTCATCTTTTACATTCTTCCGGAGAAGATTGATGAGAATTTCGTGATTAAGAGTATCGAAGTACTTTGACAAGTCAAGGACTACAGCAAATGTATAGCCTTGTTCTGCATACTCCTTAACCTTAAGTATTGCATCTTTTGCACTTCTGTTCGGACGATAGCCATAGCTACCCTCTGCAAACAGCGGTTCATAGATCGGCACTAACTGTTGGGTTATTGCCTGTTGAAGTGTACGGTCTACCACTGTTGGTATGCCAAGCTTTCGCACACCACCATCTGGTTTGGGAATCGTGGCTCGTCTTACTGGAGACGGAGTATACTTCCCACGGTATATGCGGTCAGTTAACTCTTGTTGATGTTCCTTTAGATATAGAAGAGCCTCCTCAATGGTCATGCCATCAATTCCTGGCGCTCCCTTGTTTACCTTAACTCTCTTATACGCTCTGTTAAAGTTATCTTTATACAGTATCGCTTCTAAAAGTCCCGGCTGTGCACTGTCTCTTTCTTTCCATATCCGATTGAATGACCTAGACGCTTTCACATACCCTTCATGTTCCGCATTATCTCTTTGCGAACAGCCATTGTTTTCAATGTTTTCTGCCATAGACAGTCATTCCTCCTTTCTCGGTCATACTCAAGACTCCTACTGATTCGGTCCTTCACCTCTCGGCTACTATGACCTCTGCTGACTTCTATGCGTTCAGCATTGCTTTATGCAATGGTTACCTCTTTCAAGGCGTACCGCACAGACCTCCCTAGGTATCACACGTTTCTTCCTCTCCATCCGTCTGCCTCATTTATCATGCATGATTCCGTGTAGTTATTGGGCTTCGATTTGGCGTGCAACCTTACCCTCATGCATAACCTCATATAAGATTTCTGTCCGTCAGACCAGAGATTTGCCCGTAAGTTAGTATTTTTTTCCTCACATCCGGCTTCCTTCAGATTCCACCTCACGATGGACACCCTTGCCTTCGGCTATATCCTTCCCACTACCGGGTGGATTCGGGACTTTAACCCGTTAGAAACGTGCGCCGCTAGGCGCACA
>NZ_JAQEKS010000051.1:0-1652 GCF_027679115.1 Coprococcus sp. TM115-187
AACGAGTATGCTTTTGATGATATAAATATCTATCTACTCACAAGTTCTTGTACTCTCCATAGGCGTAAATTCCGGACTAACGTATCCGTACATATTTGCATTAACGTTTCAGTGTCAGCTTGCAAATCGTTCTCCATAATCCTTAAGATTTATTGATGCCTGGAAATCTCTGTCAATTATATTCCCACACTCACATCTATATTCCCTGTCAGATAATTTCAAATCTTTTTTGATATTTCCACAACAGCTGCAAAGCTTTGATGATGGATAAAAACGATCAGCCACAATAAGCTGGATCCCTTTATCACTGCATTTGTATTCAAGCTGTTTTCTAAACCAAAAAAATCCTTGTTCCTGAACTGCTTTGGATAAATGTCTATTTTTCATCATTCCGCTGACATTCAGATCTTCAATACAGATAAATCTTGGTTTTCGATTTACGATCTCAGATATGGTCTGATTCAAATAGTTTTTACGGATGTTTGTTAATCTGTGATTTCGTTTTAATAAAAGTTTTTCCTTTTTGATTACATTATTGGTTTTGCAGTAACTTTCCCCTTTCTTATTCTTCTCGTAAGAACGAGAGATACTACGCTGTAATCTGCGTTTCTGTTTTTCCAGTTTCTTTACTTTCTGACTCTTATTAATGTTCTTATATTTAACAGCATCAGAGCAGACAGCCAAATCTTTGATTCCTAAGTCTATACCAACTCCATCATCATTAAGTGTTTCCTTGCAATCAGGAAATTCCACACATACACTGATCCACCAGTTCAATCCGTCAAAGGATATTCTCGGATTCATATATTTAACATCTGTTGGAATACGTCCATGTTCTGCAAGTCTTACCCAATTCATTTTCTGCTTATTTGCTTTCCTGCTGGAAGAAAAGCCTTCAAACTTAACGTGGGTATTACTGAATTGTATCTTAACATTATCCTGATAGAACTTCGGCATTGATCTCTTTTTAGACTTGAATCTTGGGAATTTTTGCAAACCCTTGAAAAAGTTCTTATACGCAGTACAGGCATCTTTGATTGCCTGTTTGGTTACATTATTTGAAATATTCAGCAGCCATGCGTATTCATCAGAATGTCTGAGCTTTGTAAATTCTTTTCTGAGTTCTGAATCTGAAATGAATTTGCCACCTTTTTCATAATTTTCTTTTTCCCTGGCCAAAGCCCAGTTATAAGCAAATCTTGAAGCACCTGCGTACTGAAACATCTTAGTTTTCTGTACGTTGTTTGGTATCAGCATTACTTTTATGGCTTTTACCATCTGTTTCCTCCTGTATCAATTCCCGGATAAGTTTCTTAGCTTTGTTCGCTCGTTTTCCTTGTAATTTGCAGCTGAATACTGTGATTATTTGAACCAGATCTTCAACAAGTTCCTGCTGTTCAGATTTTTCAGTATTATCAATAATCTCAATCTCACAATTATAAAGTGAAGCGATATATTCTATCAACTCAAAACCAAATCGCAATAGCCTGTCTTTATATAAAACAACAACCTTTTCAACTTGATTTTGAGAGATTCGTCTAATCAATTCCTGAAGTCCTTTTTTCTTATAATTAATCCCAGAACCGATATCGCTTATTATCTCAAACGGCTGTCCTTTTGCCAAAAGATATGTCTTAACATTATCAATCTGT
>NZ_JAQEKS010000052.1:0-1612 GCF_027679115.1 Coprococcus sp. TM115-187
TAAACTGGACCCCATGTCAAGGACACAGTAAATTTTTTAGGTCAATTGGTTAAACAACCAATGCTGATGGTTTCTCTCCTGTAACCACATAATGATAATACTCATTTGGAGACATTCCTCCAAGGGTGGTTTGATAACGATCATTATTGTAGTAAGTTATGTAATCATCAATTCGTTCCTTTACATCCTGAAAGCAATCCCAGGTATTCACATATGGCTGAAGTTCATCTTTCATATGACCAAAGAAACTTTCCTGTGGTGCGTTATCCCAACAGTTTCCTCGTCTGGACATAGACTGGCGTAGCCTAAAGTCATTCAAAAGCCGCCGAAATGCAACACTTGTATAATGGCATCCTTGATCCGAATGAATCCAAACTTCTGCATTCATCTCGTATAAATGATTTCTCATGAGAGACTTTATTGTTTCAAGGACAAAATCAATCTCCAGAGATTCGCTTAATTGATAAGCTAGGATCTGCATTGTATATGCATCTTTTATAACGGATAAATATACATGCTTCTGCTTGAGCCGCAGATAGGTGATATCTGTCAGTAATACTTTTCGCGGGCCATAGGAACGGAATTGTCTCTTAACGTAATTCGGGGCAATTGTACTTGTACGTAATGCCTTTGCCATTCTTCGATATGGATTGGCTTTGCGTATAGGGCAGCACAAGTTGTATTTTCGCATTAATCTTTGCACTTTTTTTCTGTTCATAGTAATGCCCATACGCTTTAAACGCATGCAAATGCCCCTGGATCCTTTTGCATAACCTCGGTAATCATATGCTTCCTTGATTAGCAGAAAATCCTGATAATCAGATGCTTCACGGATAGCTCTTTGATTTGAGGCTGCGATCCAGCGATAATAACCGGATCTGGAAACGCCTGCCAGCTTACATAATTCCAAAACATTTAAAGCAGACTTGTTTTGAGTTTCTTTAAAGATTAATTCAAAGATAGCGCTTGTCTGCTCACGCGTTTTGGCTACTGCAGTTTCGGATTTGTTACGATATTTGAAATTTTTTTTAAAAACTCAACCTGTTTTTCTAAATGAACAATCCGTTCCTGTAATTCTTTGATACTGGCATCTGTTTTTTGGGTAGAAAGATCTTTTGCCTCGAATGCAGCAAGCTGTTGTTCTGTAGAAAGGCCTCGTGGAGGACGAAGTCCTTGCTCAGAATCTGCTTCTTCAAGAATACGTCTGCGCAGACTGCTTTTGCATCCTTGTGCAAACCAAGACGGATCATAACCAGCTGCTTTAAGGACTTCAGGGGTTGTTTTTCTGTGATTTCGAATCTGATCAACAAAGAATTTTTTGAATTCAAGTGTAAACGTAATGCGATTCGAACTTACGGAATAAGTATAAGGATTCAACTCCAAAACACGTAATTGTTCTTCTGTAAAAGGTACTTTTTTGCTCATAGTGTGTCCACCTTTCTGTTTATTAATATATCACAACAGCAATGGTGGTTAAACCTTTGTCTACAAGTTGGAAATAAGACCATGAAGGAATAATTGTTTACCAATTTCATGTCTACAACTTGGAAAATACTCTAAGGAATTGACCTAATTATCTAAGTTTCATGTCCACACTATAGGGTCCATTATA
>NZ_JAQEKS010000053.1:0-1587 GCF_027679115.1 Coprococcus sp. TM115-187
CTTTTTTCATTTTGTTATCTGTTTTTTTGCACGGCAAACAGACAGATGGATTGTACATCTGTCTATAATCCTATATAATGATGAATGGTTATGCTACCCTGTATAGAAAACTTACTGACGCCTGAGGTTTGACTTTCCGAGGGTCTCGACGCCCAGGTCTTATTGGTAATATATGTTTTTCTATCAGTTTAACCACATCAGGTGGACGAAGTTTCCGTTTGCGTCGCAGATATTCTCTGCAAATGTAAATGGCAATAGTAAAGTTCACCTGATTTTTCTTACTTATATTTTCTGTGTGTTCAACTACATATGTTGTAATTAATTCGCAGTAATTATATAAGGTCAATCTTGCAAATATTTCTTGCTTTATGTAATCCACTTTTTTGGCATGAAAACTAGTTAGCCCTATAGCATATTTCAATTCACGAAATGATGTTTCTATGCCCCATCTTAAGTGATATAATTCCTTAAGTTTTTCTGCCGAAAAGCAAAAACGGTCCAAGTTTGTAATTACCGTTTCGTAGGAATCATCTGCTATTTTAAACCTTGCAATTCTAAAGGAGATAGGATAATCCTCTTTGCTTCCTATTGGAAGATAATCAAAGGTTTGTACTGTTGGCATGAATTTATATCCTGCTTGTTTCTTTGACTTAGTTTGATTTCGTGTCAGAATCAGATTGATATCCATATCAAAAACTGCCGTTTGTGGAAGTTCTAAGCCTGATGCAATGCCATTGCTGTGAACATCTTTTATTCTAATCAAAAATTTCCAGCCTTTTTCTATTGCGTGAGACATAATGTTATAGTTTTCATATCCTCTATCAGCAATTAATATAACTTTGTCCAATGTCACCCTTTCTATCATTTGAATGCATGCTCTGTGTTCTTGATACGTAGAGGCAGTTTGAACCAATGCATCAATATAAGTTCTGTTTAAAACATCATACAGGGCATTTAGATGTAAGTGATTACCGGCTGCACCAAGTTGATTTGATTTCCAAAGAGTTTCCGGGTCGTTTAGATTCGGTGCAATAGTTAGATTGCTGCCATCGCAAGCCAAAAGTTGATATCCCTCATATAAGTTTTTTGTTTGAGCATTTTCTTCTGTAAACGCATGAAATAAGTATTCAAATGCTTCTGGTAGAATTTAAGCCCGCTGCTGTGTATACGCTGAAACAGTAGGAGCATTCACATCAAAATCGAAAAAATCCAAGAGTTCTTTATTCAGCGTGCAACCGCCGGAATTCATGGTAATGCCAACACATGTCTTAAAATTAATTTTGCGGTTTCTTGAAAAATCAGTATCTGGATTTTTCAAGAACAAAGATGGATTTCTTGCCAATTCTGAAATTAGATTTTCTAGTGAAACCGTAACCTTTTCAATATAGTGACTCATAATGTATCCTCCTTGCAATCAAGATATTCCTTAATTACAAGGGCCGCTTTCGCAACCTTAATATATATCGGTAGCGAAAGTGGCCGCACATTCTATCTTGTTTGTCAACTATTTTTACAAAATAAAAAGACTCCTATATTATTTCTAATATAAGAATCTAATTATTTTTCCTTAACTTAATGACATTGGGT
>NZ_JAQEKS010000054.1:0-1557 GCF_027679115.1 Coprococcus sp. TM115-187
TAGAGATGAGCAAAACACATTGATCCAAAAGTAGAACTTGGCAGTTAGCTCCCATAAAGTTTGAGGTTGCGATTTTATGGCATAGCAAAGCTAACGTAAGTCTAAAACTTACGAAATCATAAGACTATGAGAATTTTTTAATCAAGCAATTCGTTTTATTGTTTTTAGTTTGCGATAAGACTGACCAGAATGGCTAGTGATTGCGGCAACGGCAACTGCTAGTAAACTGATATGGGCAAGTGTGTTTAAGTTTGTAACAGATGCTTTATTTCTTACCCACATCCGCTCTTGACCAGTATTTTTAAAACGCGAATTATAGCGTTCACATTCTGTGCGGAGTGAATAATTACTTTTAAAATATTTGCTGTCCCTATCAATGGAAAGTCTTAAATCATCAGGAATGGTAAGATATTTCGTACAGCCACGATGCTTTTTACCATTATAGAAATTTTTGTGGTGGCATGGGCAAAGGGTATCTTTACTTGATTTTAGAGGACAACAAAACTTTTGACGGGTACGACCACAATCGGAAAACTTACCATCCTTCCACATGGCAAGTCCTGCTTCGCAAATGGGATTCCCTTGAGGAAGAAGTTTCGGATTTTTGGTATTACGTTTGTTTAATGGAATGATACATTCTCCATTGTAAAGTTCCTTAACCTGATTGTAGATATTTTTGACATCGTAACCTTTGTCGGCAAGGAATGTGCAGTCCGTTATTGGTTGAAAGGAATGGGTAGCAGCAAGGATATCTAAAGCGACGGTAGCATCATGAACTTCCGCGGTTGTGGTCATTTCATAAATAGGAAGACCTGAAATACAGTCTACAAGGACATGATTTTTATAGCCCCAATAGAATTCATATTTTTTCTCGTTCGTTTGATTGGATGCAGTGTGGACGCCGAGTCTACAATCCGAATCCGCCCTTGGTTGATTTCCGGGTTTAAACTTATTTGAGAGAAAAGATTTCGGATTATTCTGTGAAGTATTTGCAGAGACAGGGGTTGAATCTAAGCCAATAAAAGAAGTGTCTACAATACCTTCTTTAGAAAGGAATAACACCTGAGTTTTCATGATTTCAAAGAGAACTTTGTTATCGAAATTTTTCAGGAAGCGATCAAAAGTCCAATAAGAAGGAAGTGGACGAGAAATATCAAAGCCACAAAAATGCGCAATCAGAAGATTATTGTGAAGATAATCGACAAGATCGGAAATCATGGAGAAACCTTCGCATTTCATGACAATAAAGGAACAAATCATAGCGTGATTTGAAAAGCCTTTCCTTCCTGTCTTGGGGAATTCCGGAACAAAGGATAAATCAAGATTCAGAAAAAGAGAATCATAAAACTTTGCAACTGGTTGTGAAGTGAAAAGACGGATGTCTTTCAAAATTTCTTGACGATAGATAACAATCAGCTCCTTTCGGTGAATTGATTTTGACAACTTAATTATACCATTTGGAGTTGATTGTTACTATAAATTTGGAGTGATAAAAGAGGTTGCCATGCCTCGCAAATCCGCATAAATACTGAATGTGTGGAGTTTTGCTCATGGCTA
>NZ_JAQEKS010000055.1:0-1483 GCF_027679115.1 Coprococcus sp. TM115-187
CACTATCAAATTGACAGTTTATTTAAGAATACCTTGCCGCATATTTATTAACTCCTTGTATAATACTGAATCTAATTATATTCCTTAACCCTTTATTTGTCAAGCTGACAAACTAAAGCAGAAAAAGCGGCAGGATTTCCCCCTGCCACTAATCATCTGTTTATGCAAAAATAATTTCCTTTTCCACAATCTCCCTCGCACAAGCCCTTATGTTATTGAGGCATCCTGTCCATTCTAAGGCGTTTTCTGCCTTTAGCTGTTCCGTTATGCCCTGTGCCTGTTTCATACCCTCTATGAGCCTTTCAAAGCGTTCCTGTGCCTGTCTGTTGATGTCGGCAAGGTAGGCGTTTAGCCTGCCGCTTGTAAGAAGATTGGTGTATGTAACTTTACGGTACTGTTTTAGATAATCTAAATGCCGTTGCCCCCAGATGCCTATTGCCTGTTCTTCTTCGGCGGGTACAGTTAAGCACGGTATCAAATAATCCCCTTGCCTTTCGTATTTGCCGCCCAGTTCCTCAAATAATGATTTTGCCATTGTCTGTTACCTCCACATTCTTTTTTATTTTGAATGTCCGCAAAATCCGTCCTACATCAGATGGTTTCCAACCAATATCCAAATGATGCAGGGCAATCAAACGGTCCTATAGTGATAGATAATCCTTTGATGTTATCGCCAGACTTTCCCCCACTTCACACCGGACATGAGAGTTTCCCCTCATCCGGCGTTCCATCATCAGTAACTTCTACTTTTTAACATCGTAACTTACAGTTCCTTATCAAGTGCTTTTATATATCAGTCGCCTTACTTCCATAACATTCCCGATAACCACATAATATACCACATAATTCCTCACATAAATCCGATAATATGGATACTCTCTCCTTTTTGCAGAACGATAAGGTTCAAACGCAAGAGGATTTTCCAGCCTTTTCAATATGGCACTTTCAATATCATCAACCAACCGATGTGCTGCATCTTCATTTTTCAAGACATTTGTAATGTAATTTACCGTACTTAGCAAATCAGTTTCAAATATTGGCAAGTAGCGAAGCTGATAAGATTTATTTTCCATGTATTGCACTCCTTGCATTTTTGAACACGCTTTCGTGAGAAAGTCTTTCATCGGTTCCCGCAGCCTGCCTGTCAGCTTCATCAAGCTTCATTTCAATATTAGCTGTGAGACTTGCATACTCTTCTAAGCTTAGAACAACCATAGCGCCATATCCATTTTTAGTTAAATACACAGGATTCCCACTATTAACAAGAGTCTCAATTTCAGGAAATTTATTTCTAAGATCAGAAACTGGGCGAATTTGTATCATTTCCACCTCTCCTTTCGCATTTTACTATCTTTATTTTATCCTAATTTTATCGCAATTGCAATAAACAGCAACACATTTCTCATAAATTCTACCATCCGCTTATACTGCGTACTCATCAGTCATAACTATTTCTCTCAATATAATATTTTGCCGCTTCCTG
>NZ_JAQEKS010000056.1:0-1134 GCF_027679115.1 Coprococcus sp. TM115-187
AGGATTTGGCGGGACTTCTATGTGGATGGTATATTCTGCTTTTCTAAGCGGTCTTTCCATATATATAACAGTAGGCTCTTTTATTTCTGCCTCCACATGATATTTTTCCTCAAGGATGGCACAAATGACTTCCATCTGCACTTTCCCCAAAAAAGAAAGTATAATCTCATGCGTTGTAGTATCCACATAATATTTTAAAAGAGGGTCGCCATCTGAAATTTCTGTAAGTGCCCCAAGCAATATTTCCCGCTGTTCAGATTTCTTTACTGCAATCGTTGTTTGGAGCATAGGGAGAGGATTTTCAATAAATTTTCTCTGCGGCAACAGTATTCCGTTCCCCAAAATACTGTTTAGCTGCAAAACATCATTTGGTAAAATTACAATATCACCAGAGCAGGCTGTATCGGATGAATATAATTCACCGTTTGTCGGAACACACATCTCTGTGATTTTTATTTTCTCTTTTTCAGATATTCTAATAACATCCCTCAAATGCAATGTTCCGCTATATATACGCACATAAACAAAACGCCGCCTTTTCTCTGAATATTCAATCTTAAAAACCTGCCCGCATAGTTCAGATTGACCTTCAGGCGTTGATGAATAAAATTTACTGGCAATCACTTCTATAAGCTGCCGAATCCCCAGATTGTTTTTAGCGCTTCCGTGATAAACGGGAAATAACGTTCCGTTTTGGAATCTCCTGTTTTCTTCCTGTTCCAGTTCTGACATTTTAAACGGTTTCCCTGACATATATTTCTCTAATAGTTCATCGTTTCCCATAATTACCGCATCCCACTGTTCCATATCGTCATTGTCCGTTACATTTATATGGGGATGCTGCCCAACCTTTTGCTTCACTATAATTTCCGAAGAAAGCTTTGCTTTCATTTCTCGATATACCATTGGCAAATCAATCCCCTCTTGGTCAATTTTATTGATGAAAAAAATTGTCGGAATCTTCATTGTCTGTAGTGCATGAAACAGTATACGGGTCTGTGCCTGTATGCCATCCTTTGCAGAAACTAATAATACTGCTCCGTCTAATACGGATAAAGAACGGTATACTTCCGCCAAAAAATCCATATGGCCTGGCGTATCTATAATGTTGACTTTTACATCCTCCCACTGAAA
>NZ_JAQEKS010000057.1:0-1134 GCF_027679115.1 Coprococcus sp. TM115-187
AGGATTTGGCGGGACTTCTATGTGGATGGTATATTCTGCTTTTCTAAGCGGTCTTTCCAGATAAATAACCGAAGGCTCTTTCATAGCCACGCCCACATGATATTTTTCTTCTAATAGCGAACAAATAACTTCTAACTGTACTTTTCCCAAAAAAGATAACATAATCTCATGTGTAACAGTATCAATGTCAAAATGCAAAAGAGGGTCTGTATCAGCAATCTCTGCGAGGGCATTTAACAGGGCTTCCCTTTGCTCCGGCTTTTGCGGCTCTACCGTTGTCCGAAGTAATGGCATGGGATTATCAATCCATGTTTTGTGAGGCAGGAGTTTTTCATTTCCCAGAATGTCGTTCAGTTTCAAAGTATCATCAGCTAAAATAACAATTTCTCCCGGACAGGCATGGTCAGCCGGGACGATTTCACCATTTGACGGAATACACATTTCTGTAATCTTTATTTTTTTCTTTTTTGACAGCAGCAGGGTATCCCGTAAATGGAGCGTCCCATGATACAGGCGTAAATAAGAAAGCCGTTTTTTCCGCTCTGTATACTCAACCTTAAAAACATATCCACATAATTCAGACTGAATATCGTCTGTTTCTGTAATGAAAGTTTCTGTAACCGCTTCAATCAGTTTTTCTGTTCCTAAATTGTCTTTTGCACTCCCATGATAAACAGGAAACAAAGAGCAGCATCTGGTTCTTTTGCACTTTTCATATTGTAATTCCTGTATATCCAAAGAATCCTCTGCAACATATCGTTCTAATAGTTCATCGCTTCCGGAAATAATCATATCCCATTTGTCCAAATCAGAAATATCGGTCATGGATATTTGGGGCGACAGGGAAACCTCCTGCATGACAATCATATCACTGGTAAGTTTGTCTTTAATGCTTTGGTAAACACGCTGTAGGTCGATTCCATTTTGGTCTATCTTATTTATAAAGATAATTGTCGGAATGTCCATTTTCTGAAGCGCATGGAATAATATACGGGTTTGTGCCTGTACGCCGTCTTTTGCTGAAATGACTAAAACAGCTCCGTCAAGGACAGATAAAGAGCGGTATGCTTCGGTTAAAAAATCCATATGGCCTGGCGTATCTATAATGTTGACTTTTACATCCTCCCACTGAAA
>NZ_JAQEKS010000058.1:0-939 GCF_027679115.1 Coprococcus sp. TM115-187
GGGGGTGTGATTTTGAAACCATCAGACTTCCAAAAGACAATACAGTGTCAGTTTGACTGTAAGCTCAAAAAGGTTGTGAAAGGCATTGTCCGTAACTACCGCAAGGAATTAGCCAGACGACAGGCAAAGGAAGTATCCTTTTGTGGGCTTCCAGAGATTGTTGTTGAGAAATTGATTGTATGGGACGATTACGAAAGTGAATATACAACATTCGATGTGTGCGGTACAGAAATCCATGTACTTGACGAAGAACTTGCAGAAGCACTGAAACAGTTGCCGGAGCAGAGCCGGAACATTGTATTGATGTTTTTTTCTTGGATATGAGCGATTCGGAGATAGGCAAAAAGCTGAACATCAACCGAAGCACATCATACAGACACAGAAGAAATTCACTTGAAGAAATCAAAAAGCAGTTAAAGGAGAAGAAAACAAATGAAAAATAAGCAACACACACTTCCATCATTTTTTCTCATATCATCAGCCGTGGACGGTAACGAAACTGCCATAGAAAAGCTGTTGCTGTTCTATGAAGCCTAATATACATTGTGGTTGATATGGAATTAAAGGGACGTATCAGAGAAGCCCTTTTGAAAATGATATGTGAATTTGAAATAGACGAACATTAAGTAATCTTTGAGCGGAGCATGATTTAACAAACTCCCCTCTTTCCTGTTCCGCTTTTTCTTATCATTCTGTATCAGTCCATTTGTAAAAATGAATTGATACAGGCTGACAAGAGCCTAACAGTTCTTTGACAAGTGAATAAAGCAGTCAGATACATTTGTGCTTGCAGTGAGCCATCGGAAGTTGTACGCCGTGACTTTCCCAATCGGGAGATAGCGATTCATGCAATGATCTGGGAGCGACCGTTGGAAAAGTTGTTCTGCCATGACCTGCAACACAGGATAATGATACACCCGTATGACACGGTTCAGCCCA
>NZ_JAQEKS010000059.1:0-899 GCF_027679115.1 Coprococcus sp. TM115-187
TAAACCAGTATAACGGGCAATTTTAAAGAATTTCTTAAATCGTAATGAGAAAAGTTAAAAAAATAATAAAGCTAAGGAACGTTTAATCCTTAGCTTTATGTAGGCGGTAGCCAATGCCCCAAACAGTATCAATAAATTCTGTATCAGAGCATATCGCTTTTAATTTATTGCGTAAATTACTGATATGAACATTAAGTGTATTATCCTCAGCAATATATTCCGTATCCCAAACACTTTGAAAAGATTCGATTTTGAAAATACTTTATCTGGATATTTCATCAACAATTCTAAAATGCCAAATTCTTTAGCGGTTAAGGATAATTCTATTCCATTCAAAAATGCTGTATTTTTCTCTAGGTCTAAAGTCAGATTGTTATATTGCAAACATTCTGTCTGGCTATTTTGAAATTGTACTCTTCGCAGATTACTTTCAATTCTGGCAAGCACTTCTTCCATATCAAAAGGTTTTGTGATATAATCGTCTGCTCCCAGACGAAGCAAGTCGATTTTATTTTGTGTAGTTTCTTTCGCTGAAATAATAATAACAGGTATCGTAAATTTCTTGCGTACATCAGATAAAATAATATCACCACTCCGATAAGGAAGCATAATATCAAGTATAATCAAATCAATTTTTTCTTTATTCAAAAAATCCAGAACATGAAGTCCATCATATTGGCAATGCACAGCATATCCTTTTTCTTTTAGAAAATCAGCCAATAACGCATTTATTTCTAAATCATCTTCAATAATCAATATTTTATTCATTAGCCTACCTCATTCCTGCAATGCTACTTTCCCATTATACATTTAAGGTTGTATTTCCTCAATACCATTGCAACCAATTATATGAGAGGGATTCTTATTTTGTCAATCTAATTGTAAGCAGAATAGTATAG
>NZ_JAQEKS010000006.1:0-162972 GCF_027679115.1 Coprococcus sp. TM115-187
AAGGTAATGATTAACTTACATCTTCGAGAAAACGAAGTAAAAAAACGACCTGAAATACCAACGCATGCAACGCTATGCATGTGTAACCGGATCCCATTCCCGTGGGAGAAGGGAGTTGGTTATGCTAGAAAGAGCGCAGGGTGGATGCCTTGGCACTAAGAGCCGATGAAAGACGTGATAAGCTGCGAAAAGCTTCGGGGAGGAGCAAATATCCGATGATCCGGAGATATCTGAATGGGGAAACCCGGCTGGACAGACTCCAGTCATCCATACGCCAATCCATAACGTATGGAAGGGAACCCGGTGAACTGAAACATCTAAGTAGCCGGAGGAAGAGAAAACAACAAGTGATTCTGTGAGTAGCGGCGAGCGAAAACGGAAGAGCCCAAACCGGAATGCGTGCATTCCGGGGTTCGGACCGCGTAATTGATCTGATAAGTTTAGCAGAATGGTTTTGGGAAAGCCAGCCAGAGAGGGTGAAAGCCCCGTAAGCGAAAGACGAGTCAGCAAGGCGGGATCCAGAGTACCACGAGACACGAGAAACCTTGTGGGAATGAGCGGGGACCACCCCGTAAGGCTAAATACTCCTTAGTGACCGATAGCGCATAGTACTGTGAAGGAAAGGTGAAAAGGACCCCGGGAGGGGAGTGAAAGAGAACCTGAAACCCTGTGTTTACAAGCTGTGGAACATCTTTAAATGATGAACCGCGTACTTTTTGTAGAACGGTCCGGCGAGTTACGCCATCTGGCGAGGTTAAGTTCTTAAGGAATGGAGCCGAAGTGAAAACAAGTCTTAATAGGGCGTGAAGTCAGATGGAGTAGACCCGAAACCGGGTGATCTATCCATGTCCAGGATGAAGTTGCCGTAAAAGGCAATGGAGGTCCGAACCCACATCCGTTGAAAAGGGTGGGGATGAGGTGTGGATAGGGGAGAAATTCCAATCGAACCCGGAGATAGCTGGTTCTCCTCGAAATAGCTTTAGGGCTAGCCTCATGAGAGTCTTTTGGAGGTAGAGCACTGAATTCCCGCGGGGGCGTCAAAGCTTACCAAAGGATATCAAACTCCGAATGCCAGTAAGATGATTCATGGGAGTCAGACTACACGAGATAAGTTGGGTAGTCAAAAGGGAAAGAGCCCAGACCTGCAGCTAAGGTCCCAAAATGTGTGTTAAGTGGAAAAGGATGTGGGATTTCAAAGACAACCAGGATGTTGGCTTAGAAGCAGCCATACATTAAAAGAGTGCGTAATAGCTCACTGGTCGAGAGGTCCTGCGCCGAAAATGTCCGGGGCTGAAACACACTACCGAAGCTCAGGAATTAACGTAGTTAATTGGTAGAGGAGCATTCTTAAAGGGAAGAAGCAGTACCGGAAGGAGCTGTGGACTTTTAAGAAGAGAGAATGCCGGAATGAGTAGCGAGAGGAAGGTGAGAATCCTTCCGGCCGAATACCCAAGGTTTCCAGAGTAAAGCTGATCTGCTCTGGGTAAGTCGGGGCCTAAGGTGAGGTCGAAAGACGTAGCCGATGGACAACAGGTTGAAATTCCTGTACTGCAGTATAACAGAACTGTGGGGACGCAGAGGGAGAGCACTAGCGGGAATGGAATCCCGTGGCAAGCGAGGTAGGAGTCGCGTTGGCAAATCCGCGTGACAATCCGAAGACGTGATGCATACCGAACAAAAGTAGGGAAATGTGTGAGCCAGCTGCCAAGAAAAGCCGCTATTGTTTGTACTGTACCCGTACCGTAAACCGACACAGGTAGGTGAGGAGAGAATCCTAAGGCCGACGGGAGAAGCATTGTTAAGGAACTCGGCAAAATGACTCCGTAACTTCGGGAGAAGGAGTGCCAGTGAGAGCTGGCCGCAGAGAATTGGCCCAAGCAACTGTTTAGCAAAAACACAGGTCTATGCAAAACCGTAAGGTGAAGTATATGGGCTGACGCCTGCCCGGTGCTGGAAGGTTAAGGGGAGAGGTTAGCGCAAGCGAAGCTTTGAACTTAAGCCCCAGTAAACGGCGGCCGTAACTATAACGGTCCTAAGGTAGCGAAATTCCTTGTCGGGTAAGTTCCGACCCGCACGAAAGGCGTAATGATTTGGGCACTGTCTCAACAATGCACCCGGTGAAATTGAAATACCAGTGAAGATGCTGGTTACCTGCGCCAGGACGGAAAGACCCCATGGAGCTTTACTCCAGCTTGATACTGGGATTCGATATTGTATGTACAGGATAGGTGGGAGGCGAAGAAGCATTGACGCCAGTTGATGCGGAGCCGCTGTTGGGATACCACCCTTGCAGTATTGGATTTCTAACCAGCAGCCGTGACCCGGCTGGGGGACAATGTCAGGTGGGGAGTTTGACTGGGGCGGTCGCCTCCGAAAGGGTATCGGAGGCGCTCAAAGGTTCCCTCAGAATGGTTGGAAACCATTCGAAGAGTGCAAAGGCAGAAGGGAGCTTGACTGCGACACCGACGGGTGGAGCAGGTACGAAAGTAGGACTTAGTGATCCGGTGGTATAAAGTGGGATTGCCATCGCTCAACGGATAAAAGCTACCCTGGGGATAACAGGCTTATCACTCCCAAGAGTTCACATCGACGGAGTGGTTTGGCACCTCGATGTCGGCTCATCGCATCCTGGGGCTGAAGTAGGTCCCAAGGGTTGGGCTGTTCGCCCATTAAAGCGGTACGCGAGCTGGGTTCAGAACGTCGTGAGACAGTTCGGTCCCTATCCGGCGTGGGCGTAGGATATTTGAGAGGAGCTGGCCTTAGTACGAGAGGACCGGGCTGGACTGACCGCTGGTGTATCTGTTGTTCCGCCAGGAGCATGGCAGAGTAGCCAAGTCAGGAAGGGATAAACGCTGAAGGCATCTAAGCGTGAAGCCCCCCTCAAGATGAGATATCCCAACGAAAGTTGTAAGACCCCTTGAAGACGACAAGGTAGATAGGGCAGAGGTGGAAGTGCAGTAATGCATGGAGCTGACTGTTACTAATCGGTCGAGGGCATAACCAAGAAGGTAGGACAGGGTAAAGAAGAATGGATGGAGTAGAGATTTAAATTTGTATGTGGTTTTGAAGGTACATGAAAGTATCTTTAATATTCCTCGATAGCTCAGCGGTAGAGCATTCGGCTGTTAACCGAAGGGTCGTTGGTTCGAACCCAACTCGGGGAGTTGAAAACTGTAAGCGATTGCTTACAGTTTTTTTCATTTCATAGGAAATTCCGAAGGAACTGTATCGATGATATTTATCCGGACACCATAGGTGGAGTCGGTCAAATTTAAATATAATAAAAGATTCAGTCTGATTTAGGCTGGACAGCTCTGCATATTTGTATTATAGTAAAAACAGTATTTCAAGGATGATTGCGTAACAATGCTTGTTGCGTTATCATCCTTTTTGGATATAAGGAGGCAGGATAATGAAAAACTTGCATCAGGAATGGTAATTCTGGCAGGGATACTTTGGGGAAGCATGGGAATTTTTGTCCGCAAGTTTGAAATTTGGTTTTTTAAGTACAGTGCTTGCATTTTGCCTGTATACTGCCGGTCCTAAAAATTTAGATAATGGAAAAGCTTCTATTTTGGCATCAGTTGAGCCAGTTGCAGCTACCTTGATTGGTGTAATACTATATAAAGAAACCTTATCAGCAGGAGAAATATTCGGCATTCTTATTTGGAATTAGGATGTTAAATGAAACAGCTATTTCATAATCGGGATGCCTTTTGCAACCCGGCGATAAATCTTCCATATAATGGTGAATGGAAGACTGATACAAATATAAAGTGTAGAAAAAAGACCTGCAAAGCCTCCAATTATAACCAAAAGTAACATTCCAATATTCATGCCTCTCTCACTCCAGTTCTTTGTATTTCTTTTGATAAAGTCATTTTATAAGAAAATATGTAATTTGAAAAGAGATTGGAGTCAAATGAACGATATTTCCACTGATAGTCAGGGTACGTTTTTCAAAATCGAGTATTAGCTCACCACATTTGTAAGGGTGGAAGAGTTTGATCTGAAGAGGTATTCATCCGGGTACTGTGTCTGAGTGAGGTGCGGATACGTGCAAGGAGTTCGGCGGAACCGAATGGCTTGGTGATATAATCATCCGCGCCAAGATCGAGAGCTTTTACCTTTTCATGTTCATTTGTACGGGCAGAGATGACGATGATTGGACAGTCGGACCATTCACGAACCTGCCGGATGATTGTCTGATCATCCATATCCGGGAGCCCAAGATCAAGGAGAATGAGATCTGGACAGATAGAATTTATCAGCTGAAGACCTCCAGTACCGGTTATGGCGGTTGTTACTTTATAATTGTGCCCATATAACAGCTTTGTAACAAAAGTAAGGATATTTCGTTCGTCTTCTATAAAAAGGATATTTACTTTTGGCTGCATGGAATGTTTTCCTCCTTTGCTTTTGGTAATGTAAACAGAAATAAAGCACCATTGGTGTGGTTTTTGGCTTCGATATAACCATTGTGTGCGTCAATGATCGTTTTGCAGATTGATAAGCCGATTCCCATACCCTTGTGGGAGTCAACGGAACCAGTATTGTGGCAGATGCCACTGAAAATATCCGGAATAACGTCCGGGTTCAGACCATGTCCGAAATCTTTGACACAGAAGGTTACGTGGTCTGGATGATCAGTGACGGTAAGCTCCGGAGTCTTGTTACACTGATAAGATGGAACCATCAGACAGAAGAGAGGAAGTGGTTGCTGTGGTGAGCAATATAATGATCAACATTCCGATAAATGTGACCGGATAGCCGCTCAATGTGAAATTCAGTCGGAAAAACGGATAGGTAAAGAAGAAATTGATACAGATTACGGAGAAAACAGAAGAAAAGAGCCCGAGCAGGTATCCGTTCGTATATCGTGCAATCAAGATTTGGGCAATAATATAAAGTAATGCGATGTTTGCAGTATTTTCAGAAACGAATGAGAAAAAAGAAAGGCAAGTGCGGTCGCGATGCCAAGTAGTGTGAGTGTAAAAAGTGTATTGTTATGTAATAATTTATTCATAGCAGATAATCCTCATAAATAAACAAAATTTTCACAAAAAACTATCATATTTTCTCGCAAATGTCAGCAGAGATAAAAAATCATAACAAAATCCAGGCAAAGAGGTTGACATGGCAAACTGTATGTGATATTGTTACAGTATAAATTGTAATTAAAAAAATTACAGTTCAACATATAAGAAATGAGGGGAGAAGCGTGACAAGTGAATTTGCAATAGCGGTTCATGCACTTGTATTTCTGGATCGCAGCAATGCTACTATCGCAAGTGAAGAACTCGCAGATAATGTATGTACAAATCCTGTATGCATACGCAAAGTGATGGGAAAACTAAAAAAAGCCGGTCTGATCGAGACAAGAGAAGGCATGGGAGGCGGTTACCGGATCGCAAAAGCAAATTCGGATATTACGCTGAGGCAGATCAGTGATGCACTGGAGAATACGCTTGTAAAAGCATCCTGGCGTTCTGGAAACCCGGATAAAAAGTGTTTGGTTGCAAGTGGGATGTCTGTAGTTATGGACGAACTTGTAACAGGGATGAACAGGAGCTGTAATGATTATCTGGAAAGAATCACGATCCAGAAAGTAGAGGAACGGCTTACTGCCATTAAAGAAGAAAAAGATAATGAAACAGGAGGATGTCTATCATGTCAGTAATCAATTTAACAACAGAGAATTTTGAAGAAGAAGTATTAAATGCAAAAGAACCAGTACTGGTAGATTTCTGGGCAACATGGTGTGGACCATGCCAGACAATGGGACCGGTTGTTGACGAACTCTCACAGGAGCTTACAGATGTAAAGGTAGGTAAGGTGAATGTGGATGAGCAGATGGCGCTTGCCAGAGAATATAAGGTAATGTCAATTCCGACATTTCTCGTATTCAAAGATGGAAAGGTCGCAGAGAGAACTTTAGGAGTTCAGGAAAAGAGTGAACTGGAACAGCTGATTCGGTAAGCAGAATATAGAATAAGTTATCTAAGGATGTGCCAAGGCACATCCTTTTTGTAGTTTGCGCACCATGGGCGCGCTCTAACGGGTGAAAGTCGTGTGTTCTGCAAGCTGTTATCAGCTTGCCAGTGAAAGTCTGGTCAAGGTAATCGCCAGTGAGCCTTGTAGCGAACCTCCAATGCTTTTGGGTGACCGATTGTGTTGAAGCGAGGTATGCCTGTGAGAAACAGGTGCAAAATAGCAGTCCGTAACATAAAGTGAATCCTGTAGCATCGTTACGTTAGCCTTGTAAGGGACAAGAGGGAGTCGAGTTACTGACTTTCTGACGAAGACCATGGAAAATGTGGGGATACTGGAGTACAGCATTGAAGAACCCTTCGGTGTAGAGGGAGCGGAATGTTATGAAAGTTGATAACGGAACAGAAGAGATCTCATATCATCATATAACCACAAGTATGTAACTGAGGATATAAGCACGCATGCGAAATTTCTTGGGAAGTGGTATGAGAAGTCGGAGGAGCCCATAGTATCTATGAACTATTGGTAAGAAAAACAATGGGAGAAAAGGGGCTCTGCTTTAATCAAGATTAACGGGAAGGTAAGGGATAGTGCATGCCAAACATTGGACAACAACACTCAATAGAAAAATCACGACAACTTCAACGTAATCTATACCTGGCAGCCAAAAAGGATAAGCAACGCAGATTTCATGCGTTGTATGACCGTATCTTTCGCCTGGATATTTTGTGGCGGGCATGGAAAGAAGTACGAGAAAACAAGGGGAGCGCTGGGATTGACGGCATTACCTTTGAAATGATTGAGGAATACGGAGTAGAAGAATACTTGTTGGATATTCAAGAGGATTTAAAGAATAAGAAATACAGACCTAAGCCGGTAAAGAGAGTATACATTCCAAAACCGGATGGGAAGCAAAGACCATTGGGAATACCGACTATTAGAGACAGGATTGTGCAACAAGCCTGTAAGATAGTGATAGAACCTATCTTTGAAGCAAACTTTCTAGATAGTTCTTATGGATTTCGCCCTAAAAGAGATGCAAAACAGGCTACAGAAAAAGTGAAAAAAGAATTATATAAAAACTGGTATGTAGTAGATGCAGACATACAGGGATACTTCGACAACATCAATCATGAAATACTACTGGGATTATTAAATCATCGCATCAGTGATAGAAGGGTCATTAAGTTATGTAGACAGTGGTTACAAGCCGGAGTCATTGAAAATGGGAAATATTATCCAACGGAAAAAGGCTCACCGCAAGGAGGAGTCATTAGTCCGTTGTTAGCAAATATCTATCTTCATGTATTGGACTCCTACTGGGAAAACCATAAGGAACTGGGTGTCATAGTCAGATATGCAGATGATGTAGTGATTATGTGCAGAAAAAGAACAGATGCAGAATTAGCGTTTGAGCATCTGAAAAGAATAATGACTAAGTTGAAACTGACGTTGAATCCGCAGAAAACGAAGATTGTAGATATGAATAAAGAGAGTTTTGACTTTCTTGGATTCTGCTTCCAGAAGTTTGGTAAAACCAAAAGTGGAAGGAAGTTGCCGCATATGATGCCTAGTAAAAAGGCGATAAAAAAGGTAAAGGATGCAGTCAGAGTAATTACTTGCAGAAAATCAGCTTATGAGGGTCTGGAGCAGAAGGTGGAGAAATTAAATCCACTCATAAGAGGATGGAGAAACTACTTTCAGCATGGAAACTCAACAAAACGATTTAAACAGCTCGATGAATTCGTGTGGATGAAGCTATGGAGACGGGTGTACTACAGGCGAAAACAGAAGAAATACAGAGAACATGTGCTGTATGGATTTCGAAAGTGGTATGCAACCAGTGGAATAGAGTATTTTTATTATCTAAATAAGAAAAGATATGTGGCAGTCTTTTGAATGTTGCGGGAAGAAGATTATCGGAAAGCCGTGTGAGGGAGAACCTCATGCACGGTTTGAGGTGGCAGGCGATGGAAACGGAAACTACCGCGCCATCGCTTGACCCTACCCGAATACGCCTAGGTAACAAGGAAGTATATAGCCGAACAGGGTGTCCATTGTGAGGTGGAATCTGAAGGAAGCTGTAGTAAAGAACTAGATGCAAGAATTTGTTATAGGCTGCGTATGTGTATCTGGAAGCAATGGAAAACCCCACAGAATCGTATAAAGAATTTGATGAAACTCAGAGTTGATAAGGATACAGCTTGGATTACGGCATACACAGGTAGTCGAATCGCTTACATGTGTCACCGAAGAGTTATGAATTTTGCAATAAACAAAGAAAAATTAACCCGATTTGGACTAATGGGACTTATGGCAATTGATTATAAGAAGCCGGTAAAAGTTATTTCAGAAGATGAGAAATTTATGAAACAGATTGAGAAATGGGCTGTTGAAGAATAAGAATGGATGAGCTGAAAGATGGGAGAGCATGGGGATTTTGCTCTCCCGTTTTGTTGCGAAAAAAAAGAAACGCTGTAAATTCAACGTTTCTCCTACTTTTTACTTAATGCCGCAGACCGGAATCGAACCGTTTTACTTAATCTCAAATACTGATAGAAAGGGGCTTTGAAGACTTCATCACGGTTGCGGTGTTCAAAAAGTGTTCAAACGTTTGTCGCATACAAACTGGAATTTGAAAACCACAATTTTATAAGTGGTTATTAACCCTCACAGGGTTTTAATAAAATCCTCCAAAAGCCTTGAAAATTAAGGGTTTATAGCAAAATGCTCACCTTAACTTATTATACGATTTCACACTGTTTTATTCTTCCCTTGGAAGCTGATAAGGGCAAACACAAGGGCAAGAAAATCTGATAACAAGATATAACAGAATGTGGCAATCGGAGAACTGCGACGTATGTGCGAATATATTATACTGGAGGATTTATTATATGGACAAGTACATTTTTGATAAAAGCAACGGTTTGTGGTATGAATTGCAGGGTGATTATTATATCCCTTGTCTGATACTTGCCGAAGAAGAAACACAGCCTATCGGCTTATGGGGACAACGCCACAAGCAGTATCTGAAAGAGCATAGGCACATTGTTTACACCACGATGCTGATTGATGGGACACTTAACCGCTATCTTGCAGATATTAACCAACAGGCGGAGCAAATGTTCCACAGATTGATTGAGGAAATGGTTCAAAAGCAGGGTGTGACAGAACAGTTAAAAGCAGAACAGCCTATGGAATGGATAGGATTGATGAATAACATACAAGCTTATGCAAGAGAAATTGTGAATAATGAAATAATTTTTTCATAGGATTAACGATACGAGGGCGAAGATGCTTCTACACATCTTCGCCCTTGGTTTTTTTATAGTCAATTTTTATTTCGCTTTGCGCAATACCAATAAAAATCGATGAATTTTTCCTTCAATACAACCGTTTTGCTCTAAAATTTGTTGTGCATACAGTAATCTGTTCTTGCAATTATCTACAGAGAAATTAGGAAATTCCCACTCTATAATATGCGCAAACCAAACAAGTGCACCTATATCAAAAAATTTGATTGGTCTGAAGCATTCCTGTGCATCCAAAATGTCAAAACCTACATCACAAAAACGTTTTTTAACTATATCAAGATACTGTTCTGGAAATGGAAGTTCAGTTTTTCCTAAGAGAAGCTCCACCAATTCACGGTCATTTTCAGCCCCAACCTGTTCAGTGATAAAAATTCCTCCACATTTCAAAACACGATGTATTTCTTTGGCATTAAAATCACCGTGACGATTAATGACAATATCAAATTCATAATCACCAAATGGCAACATATCCTTTCCATCACCTGCACGAAAATCAATACCGAGAGGGAGCAAGGTTTCTCTGCATAGCTGAATATTTGGGGGATAGGCTTCGGTTGCACTTGTCTTTACATAAGGATGGCGGAGAGATAACAAGAATTCACCACCACCAGTATCTATATCCAGCAGTTTCATTTCTGGGTTTAAGTAATCCAGTATGATGTGTTGATAATTCCAAGGCAAGTCCGTTTCTTCCGTATATCTTCCCTCAATGTGAGAAAAATCCCATCCATGGATATGTGCAACACTTTCTTCTTTTTTCCAAATGTCTATCAATTCTTTTTCTTTCATCGTAACTACTCCTATTTTGAATATTTTTGTTTTGTACATCAATTATAGGTGCAGCCAACTGACAACATCATAAAATAAGCTCGATACAATCTGTTGCCAGATTTACAACTGCACCGAGTAGTTACCTCGAATAAATCTCATTGTGTGAGTTCACCGCCTTTCGAATTGCCTTGTATCAGTGTATCACTTTTTGAACAAAAAAGAAAGTATCCTTAAAATGATATATTTCAAAACATAATTCTTGCCATTGGTTTTCAGTCAAATTTGTCTATGTAAGACCGCAAGGCAGGTTGCCCTGCGGTGTTGATTTCCTATGTCGTGATTATCTGTCCCTGTCTTGGGATTTCTTTCTCTGCTTCGGCTGAGCGTTCTGTTTGCCCTCTTCCTGAAGCTGTCTGAGCCTGTTACGCACACTTTGTCTTTCGGGCGGTCTGTGCTGTTTCTCGGCAGGTTTCCGTCCGTTCTTGACTGCCTGCTCCCATTCTGCAAGATCTTGGTTATACTGTGTCACAATAGCCTCTGCTTTGCGGTAAGTTTTCATAAACGCCTGTACATCAGGATAACCGTCATCTTTTAGAATATCGGGGATTTTATCCAGTTTTTCAGCAAGTTCGGTTTCAGTCTGCTGTATCTGCTTTTCCAGAGCCTTACGATCCTTGCCCTTGAAGATACCCGTTGTTTCTGCAAGCTGCTGTCGCAGATTCGGAAGTGTGACCTCCTGTATCTTCTTGATTGCTTTCGCCTGTTTCTGTACCTTTAGCATAAGGGTCTGCATTGTGCGGAACTCGTCCATATCCATATTGAGGACTGGCTTGGGTGGCATATCCTTTTCACGGATGATGGCTTGCAGAAATTCCTTTGCCTTGCCTACGATACCTCGGAACAGGTTTGGAAGCCAACCGTTTTCACGGATGGACTGACCGGCTTTGTCGTGGATTTCGGTCTGCTTGATTTCCAGTATCTTTGCTTCTTCAATGCCCGATACAAGAGCCAAATCCGCTGTTCTGTTCCATTCCTGCCTTGCGGTGTTATCTGCTTCGATTTCGGTAGCCTTGGGATTATTCTTACCTATCTTTTTTGTGGGGAGATACACGCTGTTCTTATCAAACACTTTCAATCGCTGTTCGGGATCTGAAATGTGGGAATTGATAAGCTCCGTGTAAACCTCTTTTGCTTCTGCTATGAACGCTTCTGTTTTGAAACGCTCGTCTTTGGTTGTGAATAAATGGCTTTCGTAAACTTCCCCCTTTTTGATAACGGTACAGCCTTTTCGGACTTGACCGTTCTCGTCTGTGATTTCTTTCTTGGTTCGTACCCTTTTTCCTGTTTCGTCATAAAATACGCTTCTGGTGGCAATCTTGATGTCAGGTTCGGGAAGCAGTTTCCTTTCACTGAATATGAGGTGGATGTGGTAATTGGTCTTGCGTTTGTTATGATGCAGAGCCGATACACATTCCACTCCGTACTGCTGTCTGAATTTGTTCGTAAATTCTTCAAGCACCTGCTGCGGGTCAAAGGTGGTGTAAATCTCTGGCAGGGCAATGATTAACTCCCTTGCTTCAATACCCTTTCCTGTTGTTCCGCTTCGTAGGAACTCCTGCTGGCTTTCCCTGGCGAGATTGTTCCAAAAGGTATTGTCGGCGGTACGATAGGTGGCATAAAGGTTTTCCTGTTTGGCGTGGCTCGTGATATATGAGATTCTTCCCTTGACATTGGGCAGCTTCGACATCTGAATGAACGAATGTCTTGCCAAGCTTTTGCTCCTTTCTTCGCTGAGAATACCGTACTCATTACGCAACCGACTTGTCGGGTGCGGCTGTCACAGCTATCGGTGATTGGTGGGACAGCAATGGAAATTGCGGTGCAATTTCCTCTGTATCATAGCTGAGGTGATGGTGTCCAAAGCTGTGATACAGGCTCCCCGCAGGGGCGAAATACCCAGAGTACAAATCGCAGATTTGTGCGAGGGGTGTATTTCGCTCTCAAACGCCGAGGGCTTTGTAGAACGGTCATTCCACTTTTCGTACATCATTGGGATTTAGTAAATTCCTGCCCTGATTGACCGTCATAAAACGCTCCAGTGTATCCCTGCGGATAATGGTCTTACGTCCGACTTTCAGAACAGGCAGTTTGCCCCAGTCCACCAGTTTTCGCATTGTGTTCCTACCGATACCTGTACATTCTGCTGCTTCCTCGATAGTTAAACCCATTTTAATTGCTGTCATTATACATCCCTCCTTTCAAAATACTCATTTTGCAACCCTGCGATTATCATTATACTTATTTTGCTATTTCTTGTCAACTTATTTTACAACCCATTAAGATTGTTTTTTAACTTTTATCGAGAAAGTAGTTGCAAAATAGGTTTTGATATGCTATACTTGTATTCGTCAGGAGGTGAAAACCTTGAAAAAAGAAATTACATTCACCGCAAAACAGGTTGGTGAACGAGTGAAAGAACGTCGAACAGAATTGAATCTTACAATGCCGGAACTCGGCAAGCGTATCGGAGTGAACAAGTCAACGATACAGAGATACGAAGCAGACGGCGTAGACCCAAAGAGAACAATGATTATCAATGGACTTGCAGAAGCACTGCTTACCACTCCTGAATGGCTCACAGGTCTTTCAGAAGATAAGGAATATGACAGCAGAACGCTTTGTGAAAAGGACTTGGAAGAACATATCAAGAAGTACATTGATATAGTGTCTACGGTTGTGAATGGCGAACCGCACCAACAGCTCCTTACCACATTTCTCGGAAAGATGATTGATTTGTATTCCGTTCTCTGCTACCACTTCTCCGACGCTATGGCAGAGGTTGACCGTGTGGCAGAAGATGAAGGACTGAAACAGTCTCTCCGCAGATATGCGATTGAATCGGGAGCGATTACAGAGCGAGTTTACCATAAAGAAATGGAAGCACCGATTGAGGATATGAAACGATTCTTAGACGGAATTTTACATATCTACGATGAAGGACGCACCGCTGTAAAGATGAGTGACCTTTTCGGGATAGTAGCGGAAGCCGAAGCAAGGCTTGCCGAAAAAGAATAATTCCGTGGCTCTTTGACAATGAAAAAAGCCGATTAAGAACAATCGGCGGATGTGACATTATTTACTTTACGCACACCATACGTCACAGTTCCGATTGCCACGGATAGAAAGGAGACTATTTATCAATGGCAAAAGGATCTGTAAGAAAAAAGGGCAAGAAATGGTACTACCGCTTCTATGTAGAAGATGAAAGCGGAAAAATGGTACAGCGTGAATTTGCAGGCACAGAAAGCAAATCTGAAACAGAGAGTCTGCTCCGCAAGGCAATGGAGGACTACGAAGCGAAGAAGTTCGTGGCAAAGCCTGAGAACACCATTGTGGGTATGCTGCTTGATATGTGGGTGGAGGAAGAACTGAAACCCGGCAATCTGAGCAACGGTACAGTAATGGCATATATGGGAACAGTGAACAGGATAAAGAAATATCCTATCGGCGACAGAAAGCTGAAAACGGTCACTGCGGAACATTTACAGGCATTTATGGACTTCCTTACTTTCGGAGGACAAAACCCTGATGGAACGATAGCAAAGGCACTCAGCAAAGGGTATCTGAGGTTATTCTCAGCAGTATTGCAGGGAGCATTCCGATTTGCGGTATTCCCGAAGAAACTGATTTCCTTTAACCCTATGCAGTATGTGGTATGGAGGGGAAAGAAAGAGGAATACGAACTGTTTGCAGACGAGGACGGCGAAGTTGACAATGCACCTACCATTGACCATCATCAGTTTTTAATGTTGGAGGACTTTCTGAAAAAGAAAGACAATCCTGCATTGCTCCCGATGCAGATAGCCTATTACACAGGACTTCGTATCGGAGAAGCGTGTGCTCTGACTTGGCAGGATATCAACCTTGACGGACAGTACCTCACAGTGCGACGCAGTATGCGATACAACGGGCAAAGGCACAAGACAGAGATAGGTGCTACCAAACGCAAGAAAGTCCGCACCGTGGACTTCTGCGACACTCTGGCAGATATTCTCAGAAAGGCAAAGACGGAACAGCACAAGAACCGCTTCAAGTATGGCGAACTCTATCACCTCAATTACTACAAAGAGGTAAAAGAAAAAGGCCGTACTTACTATGAAGTCTACAGCCTGCCAAGAACGGAGGAAGTACCTGACGGATACAAGGAAATATCCTTTGTCTGCCTGAGACCTGACGGAGCATACGAGTCACCGAGTACGGTTGGTGTTATGACAAGGTCGGCAAAAAAGAAACTGGAAGGGTTTGAAGATTTCCATTTTCATATGCTGAGACACACATTCACCAGCAATCTGCTCTCCAACGGTGCAGCACCAAAGGATGTGCAGGAACTGCTCGGACACGCTGACGTAAGTACCACAATGAACATTTACGCTCACTCTAAGAGGGAAGCGAAACGAACTTCCGCAAGACTGCTTGATAAGGTGGTCGGGGAAACCTAAACAAAAAGTTTCCCTTGTTTCGGCTCATAAGGGCAAAAACAAGGGAAAATACATAAGGAACGAGTATTAAAATGCCGATTTTCCTTGAAAATACAAGGGTTTCGGAGGATTGATTAGATAAACAAGAATTTGACAAGTACCTTATAGCTTCATATTTTCAAACCTATATATCAATTTTTTCTTGATTTAATCATAAAAAATGCTATACCAGCAACTATTATGTATCCGAACAATGAAATAACAGATGATTCAATTCCAAACTCACCACCTGTGATGGCGAAATATTTTGAATTAAGTACATATGTCATTACAGAATATTTATCCATTTTTTCCCCAATGGCTAATCCTCCACCAATAATCACAACGTTCCAGATAGCATGAACTATTCCACTATTCCAAACTGAACCACTTTCTATTGCAATCATCGAAAACATAACGCCTACCATCGTTCCGGCGATAATTACTAATAAACAACTGCCTATTGAAAAATCCTGTCCAAGAACATGTACAATACCAAATAACATTGATGGAACAATTACAGCCACCTTAATATTCCATCTTTTCTTTAATGCATTAAGTATAACTCCTCTAAACACCATTTCTTCAACAAATCCAGCCGCTATTCCGGTAAATGCAACCCCTGCACTTAAAGTATTGAACATCTGATTTTCATTCATATTTGAGGATACATACTTACCGTTGAATATTAAAAGATAACTTCCTTTTATAACAAATGGTAATAATACAGCTATTAAAATCCATCTTATTTTAATAGCAAATTTAGGCATTCCGAAATCCGAAGTCGGCAATTTAATAATTTTGCTAATAAACATTTTCAGAATAAGATATGTCAATCCAACATATATAATTCCAGCGGTAATATTACAAATGCCAGTTGGAATTTTTATTATAACAAACATACTTGCAATGGATTGTGCAATAATCTGTGTGATTATTAAAATAAATATGGCAACAAATGATGTGCTAATTGCTTTTTTTGTACTCATTTTATTTCTCCTTTATAACTTTCGATTGAACAAAATCGCTGCGCGATGGCCGGCCAAGGCTGTGGCGCAGTTTTATTTTTATTAAAAAGCAGTGGAATTACTTTTCATAATCCGTTATTGTTAAGTTACCACACGAAACAACTGAACTAAGAAAGCTCCACTGCCTATGATAAGAATAACATTTTCCAGTCTCTTCCGCAATCGGAATTATGACGCTAATGCACCTCCGAATAGGTAGATGTAATTATTAACACTACTTATTCTGGAGGTTTTATTATGTATAAAGATATTTTTGAATCCATCCGCAATGAAGCGGAAAAACGTAACCTGCGTGAAAGAACTATTCAATTGTATTGCTCTGATGTCAGTTACTTCCTTCGTTGGATTGGAAAAAATGTTTCTGATCTTACACTTGAAGATGCGGAAAGTTTTCTTACTGCCAAACGTCTGGAAGGAAGGTCTCCTGAAACTCACAATCACTATCGATCTGCAATCAAGTTCTTATATAAAAAGGTGCTGAAGATTCTCTGGGATGATGACACTGTTCCGGCTATGAAAAGAGAGCGAAATCTTCCTGCTGTTCTATCCCGTGATGAAATAAATGCAATCATTGACGCCACTCCGAATCTGAAGCATAAAGCGATTATTGCAACTATGTATTCTTCCGGATTACGTGTATCAGAGGTTGTTCATCTTCATTATGATGACATTTCACGTACCAACATGACAATTCATGTTCGTGAAACCAAAGGTAGAATTGACAGGTATACAATTCTGTCTCAAAAAAATTTAGACCTTCTCACAGAGTATTGGTACAAATGTGGTCGCCCTAAAGATATCCTTTTCCCAAGTTCCTGGTCCGGTGGATATCTTGATATAGCCAGTGTTAACCAGTTCTTTAAGAAAAGTGCTAAACTCGCCGGCATTACCCGTCATGTTTCCTCTCATGCGTGCCGTCATAGTTTTGCCAGCCACTTATTCGAAAATGGCACAGATATAAAATATATCCAGTCACTTCTGGGACATGTTGATCCTCGCTCTACAGATGTTTACCTTCATGTGAGCAACAAGACACTTCTTGGAATCCGCAGCCCGTTCGACAACCCGGAAGGTGGTGAATCATGAGTAAGGATTGTACGATTCAGGATGTTTTTCATCGTTTTTATCCATCTTTTGAATCCACACATAGTATTTCTCCCGCTCAGCGAAAGGCCGCTTATCACATCATGAATTGCAAAACAGGTGCCTTTGGTGTGAATGTAAGCGTATGCGAGGACTGCGGCTGCATATCAGTCCACTATAACTCCTGCCGTGACAGATGCTGTCCTATGTGTCAGGAATTTCCAAAAGAAAAATGGGTAGATGCACGGCGTGAGGATATCTTAGATGCTCCTTATTTCCATGTAGTTTTTACAGTTCCAGAAGAACTTAATCCCATTATCTACAGCAACCAGAAATTCTTATACACTGCTCTTTATCATGCAGCTTCAGATACTCTCAGTGAACTTGCTGCTGATAGTAAATATCTTGGGACTGATATCGGCTATATTTGTATCCTCCATACAAGAGGAAGCACCATGAATTTTCATCCTCATATCCATGCGATTGTTCTTGGTGGAGGGCTGGATGTGAAAAATCATTGGAAAGACAACGGGAAAGATTTTTTTCTTCCGATTAAGGTGATCTCCAAAACGTTTCGTGGAAAATATATGGCTGAACTTAAGCAGCTCTGGGAAAATGACAGGCTTGCTTTTCAGAATCTTGGTATTTCATCATAAAGTGTTCAAAGGTGTTCAAACATTTTAAAACAAAAAAATAAGAGAAACGCTGTAAATTCAACGTTTCTCCCATTTTTAACTAATGCCGCAGACCGGAATCGAACCGGTACGGGTATCACTACCCACGGGATTTTAAGTCCCGGGCGTCTGCCAGTTCCGCCACTGCGGCATATCATTATAAATTATAATGAAAATGGGACCAATAGGGCTCGAACCTATGACCCTCTGCTTGTAAGGCAGATGCTCTCCCAGCTGAGCTATGATCCCGAAAACTGAATAATCAGTTAAGCGACCCGAATGGGACTCGAACCCACGACCTCCGCCGTGACAGGGCGGCGCTCTAACCAACTGAGCCATCGGGCCATATGAAATTGTTAAAAAAGTGGACCTTCAGGGACTCGAACCCGGGACCGATCGGTTATGAGCCGATTGCTCTAACCAGCTGAGCTAAAGGTCCAAATTAAATACGTCCCACTAAGGACAAAAGCCGATGATCGGACTCGAACCGATAACCTGCTGATTACAAATCAGCTGCTCTGCCAATTGAGCCACATCGGCATATTGCTGTGTATATACAATTGGCTTAAACCAAGTGACTCCGACGGGAATCGAACCCGTGTTACCGCCGTGAAAGGGCGATGTCTTAACCGCTTGACCACGGAGCCAAAACTATTTTGGCGAACTGTTTTATAACAGTGACCGAAAATTATAATAGCATAACTATATGATTTTGACAAGTGTTTTTTTGAAAAAAATAAAATTTTTCGACTAAATTTTTAGCTTAAGGAGAAAATGAGGAATATCTGTGTCGGAAAGCTGAAAATTCATAAGATGAAAAAAAGAGCCGATACAAAACTGTATCGGCAGAGTAGAGAGAAGATATATATAAAAGGTATAGGTCAAAGACATATGCCTGATTTTTTAGGCGGACATCCTGATAATCTTACAGAGTTTATATCATATAGGATTACCGGCGTCCCTTAACTTTATGCATTTAGTATAACGGGAAATTATGGAAAGAATGTGACGGGCAGATAAAGAAATCCTGAAATATCTTAAAAACTTCTGAAGAAGAGATAAATTTCAGCAAAACAGTTGACGTATATAGATTATCGATATAATATGAAGGTACAAAGTATATAGATAATCGATATAAGGAGGGAGAAAGAAATGGCAGTTGATAAAAGTCTGATATCAGGGAGTACGACTCTTTTGATCTTAAGCCTTCTGGAAGAGAAGGATATGTATGGATATGAGATGATCGATACGTTGAAAGGAAAGTCAAACAATGTATTTGAACTAAAAGCGGGAACCTTATATCCGCTACTGCATTCTATGGAAGAAAAGGGATGGCTTACCGTATATGAGCAGGAGACCGGTGGAAAGATGAGGAAGTATTATCGGATTACCAGAGATGGGAAAAAGCAGTATCAGGCAAAAAAGAAAGAGTGGAAAGAGTATTCGGAAGCTATTTTACAGGTGATCGGAGGTGTGTGTTTTGGAACGGCGTGATTATCTGGAATTGATGACCGGTCAGATCCGCTGCAAGAAAATGTGTCCGGTTATTGCAAGGGAAGTAGAAGATCATATTGAAGATCAAAAGCAGGCTTTTATGGCAGAAGGGATGAAGGAAGAAGAAGCTGAGAAGGCAGCTGTGGAGGAGATGGGTGACCCGGTGGAAGTCGGAGTGGAGATGGATCAGATCCACAGACCGAAGATGCCATGGAAAGCAATTTTTGTAATCGCTCTGATGCAGATTTTAAGTGGAATGTTTGCAGCTTTCTTTTTGAAACAGAATGAAAGTTATGGATATATCGCAGGAATCCGGCAGATATTCTGGCTTGCGATGGCATTTTCGGTTATGATCCTGGTGTGTTATATGGATTACAGCTGGATCGGGAAGCACGCAAGGCTTTTGGCAGGCAGTTATCTGTTGTTTATGGTTCTGATGAGACATTTTTTTGCCCTTCAGATTAACGGTGCAGTAAGATGGATTGGAGTCGGCGGTTTCAGTGTAAGTCTTTCGCTGATGAGCTGGCTGTTTCTTCCATTGTATGGTGCAGTGTTGTATCGGTACCGGGGAGAAGGATATGGTGCTGTTCTTAAAGCCATAGTCTGGATGCTGCTTATCGCAGGGATTCTGATCACCTGTCCGGATCTTGTGATGGCAGGGACGGTTGGACTTTCCTGTGTCTTTATGCTGATGCTGGCACTGGAAAAGGGATGGTATCAGGTTGCGGTTACAAAGGTGATGACCGGAATAGGTATCAGTGTTGTTGGAGTTCCGGTTGGCATACTGGCATATTTTTTCTTCTTTGGTGCGGAATATCAGAAAAGCCGTATCCTGGCGATGTTTGCAGTGAATAAGTCACAAATGATGAAAGGGACAACGCTTGGGGCAGTACGGGAACTGCTGTCGAAATGTATGGCAGTTGGACGCGCCACCGGAGTAGAGGACTTTTGGACTGGGGACCGTATCAGTTCCGCGGATTATATGATGCTTGGAATTGCGGGGTATTGTGGAATTCTTGTGATGGTTCTTTGTATTGCAATAATTGCCGGTTTGCTGTGCTGGTTTTTAAGAAGCGCGCTGAAGCAGAAGAACCAGCTTGGTATGATGATGGGATTTGGCTGTGTGATGGTTCTGGCAATTCAGTTTCTGTTATCACTGCTGGCGAACATTGGGGTATCCAGGTTCGGTCAGGGAGCCTGGTGTCTGTTCTTCGGATATGGACGAAGTGGCCAGATGGTTTCAGCAGTATTGATGGGAATTTTGCTGAGTATTTACCGGCATCAGAATGTAACTCCTGAGCTTGTAGTTGAAAAAAGAGCGGTGGCGAGCTAAGATAGAAGAAAAAAGAGGAGGAACAAGATGCTGGTTTGTGATTATATTGTAGAGAGAATCGATGGAGATTATGCGATGCTGAAGCGGACCAATCTGCCAGAGGAAGAGGCAAAGATGGTAGCAAGAGCACTTCTTCCGGAAGAGATCCGGGAAGGAAGCCGCCTTCATTATGAATTACTTCAGTATACAATTGTTGAATAAAGGTACGGAAAATGTGTGTGCCCTGGGACTGGAAAGTGCCGGAGCACACTTTTTTCAAAGTGTAATTTTCTGTTTAGAAATTTTTCAGAAAATATTAAGGAAAATGGATGTGCATATTTAATAAAAAGAGAGTAAACTCTACTTCCGAGGTGAAGAATATGGATAAGATTTCGGTAGTAGTACCATGTTATAACGAAGAAGAGGCATTGCCTGTTTATTATAAAGAAATGTGCCGTGTAATGGACGAGATGAAGAATGTTGTATTTGAACTGATTTTTGTAGATGATGGTTCATCAGATGCGACGCTTGGTATCATGAAAGACCTGAATGAAAAGGATAGCAGGTGCAGATATCTTTCATTTTCCAGAAACTTTGGAAAGGAAGCTGCGATTTATGCAGGACTGAAAGCATCGGAAGGCGATTATGTTGCACTTATGGATGTAGATCTTCAGGATCCACCGACGCTATTACCTGAGATGTATGAGATCCTGCAGGAGGATGGATACGACAATGTAGCGACAAAAAGGGTCACAAGAACCGGAGAGCCACGTATCCGTTCTTTCCTGTCAGAAAGCTTTTACAAATTTGTCAATGCTATTTCAAAGACAGAGATTGTAGATGGAGCGAGAGATTACCGGCTGATGAAGCGGAAGATGGTGCAGGCAGTTCTGGAAATGAGCGAGTATAACCGTTTTTCAAAGGGAATCTTCGGCTGGGTTGGATTCCGTACAAAATGGCTGCAGTACGATAATATTGAGCGCTCTGCCGGAAAAACCAAGTGGTCCATGTGGAAGCTGTTTAAATATTCGGTGGAGGGAATTACTGGATTTTCAGTGGCACCGCTCTCACTGGCTTCGGTAGTGGGTGTACTGTTCTGCGTGCTTTCCTTTATTATGATCGCAGTAATCGTAATAAGGACGCTGGTCTGGGGAGATCCGGTATCCGGCTGGCCGTCACTTGCCTGTATTATTTTCATGGTCAGCGGAGTACAGCTTCTCTGTACCGGAATTGTAGGGGAGTATCTGTCAAAGACTTATCTTGAGACGAAGAAACGTCCGATTTTTATTTTAAAGGATTCCAGCGATGATAAGGAGCAGAAGCATGAAAGAACGTAGAAAAGGTGTGCTATGGGAAATGGCACTGATCCTGCTTACGGTTGCCGCCTGTCTGTACTCTACAGGCGCAGGAAATATTTTCGGGGCAAAGGTGGACTGGAGCAGTCAGCACAGTGTGTTCCCGGAATATTTCCGGCAGCAGTTTTATCGTACAGGGCAGTTTTTTCCTGAGTTTGCATTAAATATTGGCGGTGGTCAGAATATTTACAATTTTTCTTATTATGGATTGTTTAGTCCGGTCGTTTTGATCGGTTATCTTCTGCCGAATGTGAAGATGTCGGATTATATGATGGTGGCAAGTATTGTCTGTCTGGCAGCAGCGGTTATAATTTTGTACCGGTGGCTGAAAAGCCGGGAATTTACAGCTGCGGTAAGCGGGATGACAGCGCTGATGTTTCTTTTCGCAGGACCTATGATCTATCAGTCGTCGCATCAGATTATGTTTGTAAATTATATGCCATTTCTTTGTCTGACATTTTTTGGAATCGACCGATATTTTGAACAGAAAAAATCCGGTCTGCTGATCGGCGGAACCTTTCTGATGATCATGACAAGCTTTTATTTCAGCATCGGTGGAATACTGGCGCTTGGTCTATATGGAATTTACCGGTATGCAAGGACAAAAGAGCGGGCAGAAGAGATGATTACGGTAAAAGGATTTCTAGGTGACGGACTGCGGTTTGCAGGAAGGATTCTGACGGCAATCATGCTTGCAGGAGTTCTTCTTGTGCCGACTGCGATGGCTCTTCTCGGGAGAAGCGGAAGCAAGGGAGAAAAAACAGATATCTGGCAGCTTCTGACACCGCAGATCAATTTGGAAAAATTTCTGTATGGGGCATATGGACCGGGACTTAGCTGTCTGATGCTGATTATTTTGCTGACCGGACTTTTTTATAAAAAGGCTTATGAGAAGATCCTGTCGCTTGGTTGTCTGGTGGTGCTGACAGTTCCGTTTTTTTCGTATCTGCTCAATGGTGCACTTTATATCAGACCGAAGTCGCTGATCCCGTTTTTGCCGCTTCTGTGCTATCTTACGGCAAAATATCTGGAGAAGCTGAAAAATCAGAAAATAGCGAGAATCTGGATGCTTCTTCCATGTCTGGCAATTATCATATATATTTATCTGAAGAAGGATGATGTGAAAAGCGAAGTCCTTTGGAAACTACTTTTGCTGGATGCGGTCATAACACTGTTGATCTGCGTGGCACAAGCGTATAGTGCATGGATTCGGAAGTATCTGACAGTAGCCGTTCTGGGACCGGTGATCCTGAGCCTTATTGTTACCGGAAGCTATTCCTGGGAAAAGAGTGGAAATCTGGAGAGCAGGAAAGCGTATGAGGAAGATACCAGCCGGTCTATCGGGAAAGCTGTGGACAAGGCAATTACATCAGATAGTGGATTCTACCGGGTCGAGCAGGTTGGAAATGAAGAGGAAAATGCGGAAAATCTGAATCGTGTGTGGAACAGTGAGCAATATATTACATCCCTGTATTCGTCTTCCTATAATGCTGATTACCAGAATTTCCGTAAAAATGATTTTCAGGTAGAGCAGCCGTACCGAAATTTTCTGATGCAGTCGGTTTCGCAGAATCCGGTATTCAGACAGCTGATGGGAGTGAAATATCTGATCTCCAGTCAGAATATACCGGGATATGAAAAAAAGTGGATGACCGGGGGAGGGGATGTGTACTGTGATGAAAATGCAGCACCGATTGCCTATGAGACGGATCAGACGATGTCGGAAGCGGAATATGACAGACTGGATTTCCCATATAATCAGCTGGTATTTACCAGATATGCTGTGACAAAGGACGGAACTGTATCGGCAGGACAGGTGAAAGAAAAACTGGCAGAAGACATAGAGAAATGTGATTTTCGGATTCCGGAAAAGAATAACGGGATTTCACTGGTTGTCCCGACTGAAAACGGATATCAGGTGAAAATGAAAAAGGAACAGGAGTTCGAAGTGGCTGTCCCGGAACAGGAAGAGAAAGATGGAGTTCTGTTTGTACAGTTTCGAATCGAAAATAAAAAACCGAAAGAGGATATCGAAATATCCCTGGAAGGAGAGCGCAATAAACTTTCGTCAATCCAGCATGTGTATTATAACAGAAATACCGTATTTACCTATGCAGTAGGACTGGAAAAGGGGCAGAAAACGGTCCGTTTATCTCTTGGAAAAGGAGAGTATACGATTAAAGATATGAGTGCATATAACGGCGTATTAAATGAAGATACCGGTCTTTATCAGAGTGTATTCAGGGTGGATAAAGAGCAGACGAAAGGGAATCTGATCCAGGGGAGAATCAAAAATCAGAAGGATGGAATGTTCATTACGTCCATTCCGTTTGATAAAGGGTTTGAAATGACGATAGATGGCGTAAAGGTGAAATGTGAAAAAGTGAATAAAGCGTTTCTGGGATTTCATCTGGAAGCAGGAAAACATAAAATCAGAATTTTGTATCATGCGCCTGGAGTGACAGCAGGAAAGATACTGACAGGTCTTGGCGTTCTGATTGTGATCGCAGGGGCAGTAAGAAAGAAAAAATGCGCGAAGTGAATCTTTAAGATTCTGAAATAAAAAAGGATACAGTCTTAGAGCTGCATCCTTTTTTTATTTGACAGAGAATTCCGAAGAAGCTTGCTTTTGCCATCCATGTATCTGCAGGTAGTAGTTTACTCCTGACGCTTGATCTGAAAATGAACGGCATCATCAGACCAGATCTTATCGGTATATCGGATTTCGATGGTAGACCAGTTCAGTGGGACTTCCAGAGAAAGATATCCTTCCAGGGTTTCGCCGGGAGCGATCGTTCCATCGAGCTTTGGCTGGTCGCTTGTGGTTGCAAGAGCAGTAAATGCAGCTGCACTGTAGTCAAGTTTGGTATCGTCACAATAATTTTCAAAGCTTGCCATACTGCTGATGACCAGATCATCAGATGTCTGATTGACAATTGTCATATGGACAAACATAAATTCATTGCCTTCTGTCGGGACAGACCAGTCATCTCCTTCGGATTCTACGTAGCTGTCCATCGTGATCTCAATGCCATTGTATGCGGCGGTCTCATTTTGCTTATAGATCTCTTTGGTGGCATCAGCTGTCTTCTTCGGTGTTGAAGTGCCGGAAGAATTGTCAGAAGAAGTGTGCATTTTGGAAAAAAAGGATATAACCGCAATAATGATCAGGATGAGAATCATGATGATAAACGGCAGACTTTTTTTGTGTTTCTTTTTGGGGTTTGTTAGCTGGTCTGGTGAAGTTACATCATCAGAAGATGCATCGGACTTTGTGCCTGCAGTATCGTTTTTGGAAACTGGCGTTGGTTTGGCAGCAGGTTCATCTGCCTGACCGGAGCTGATAACTGGTTCTGGAACTGGAGCATGCTCCTGTACGGAGGATTCATTTCCGGAAAAGGGTTTGTCTGTAGAAACTTTTTCAGTCTCTTTTTTTTCAGTGGTTTTCTTCTGAGCTTCTGCTTCTTCTGCTTCCGGAACATTTTTACGCATGCTGCGCATGGCAGCAGCTGTGCTGTGGTAGATCTCCGGTCCGTTCAGGGGATCGTCGAAAAAAGCCTGCTGTCTGGTAGCCGGGCGCTTTTTTCCGGAAACGGATCCATGCTTATGAGCAGAAGATCTGGCACTTCGGGTATCTGTATCATCCGGAATCACAGCGGATGCCGGAAATCTTTTACGGCAGGTATCACAGAGATATTTGCCGGGATATTTTTTGCTGGGGCGGACTTTGTGACCGCATACAGGGCATTTCATTCTAAGTTAAGTCTCCTTTATGATTCAAGTGTTCTGTTTTTTATTATAGGGGAAAATCCTGTCAAAAACAAGGAGGTATTCTTGTCGAACAGACAGAAAAGTGATATCATACTGACTAAGTAACGTGGCAGAAAGTCGAAGCTGTCAGATACAGGAAAACAAAAGAAAGCAGGGAATGATATGACATATCAGGAAATGATGGAAAACGCAAAATTATCTATGGGGTTTTACTGCAAAGCCTGTCCGGTTTGTGATGGAAGAGCATGTAAAAACCAGATACCGGGACCGGGCGCAAAAGGTGTTGGTGATACTGCGATCAGAAATTATAAAAAGTGGCAGGAGATCCGCGTGAACATGGATACGATCTGTGATGGCGGAGAGGCAGACACTTCTGTGAATTTATTTGGAAAGGAATTTAAGATGCCGTTCTTTGCAGGACCGGTTGGAGCCGTGAATCTGCACTACAGTGACAGGTATGATGATGTTTCTTATAACAATGTACTGGTATCAGCCTGTGCAGATGCCGGAATCGCCGCATTTACCGGAGATGGAGTGAATGCAAAGGTAATGGAGGCTGCAACGGAGGCAATCCGTGAAAATGATGGATGCGGGATACCTACAGTAAAGCCTTGGAATCTGGATACTGTCCGGGAGAAGATGGAACTGGTGAAGAAGTCAGGAGCATTTGCGGTAGCGATGGATATTGATGCGGCAGGACTTCCGTTTCTGAAAAATATGAATCCGCCGGCAGGAAGCAAGAATGTACAGGAGCTTTCCGAGATTGTGAAGATGGCTGGAAGACCATTTATCGTCAAAGGCGTGATGACAGCGAAAGGCGCGAGAAAAGCAAAAGAAGCAGGTGCCGATGCGATCATCGTATCTAATCACGGAGGAAGAGTGCTGGATCAGTGTCCGGCAACTGCAGAAGTGCTGGAAGAGATTGTAAAAGAAGTGAACGGTTCTATGAAGATTCTGGTTGACGGAGGGATTCGCTCCGGTACAGACATTTTCAAGGCACTTGCACTTGGTGCTGACGGTGTACTGATCTGCCGGCCGTTCGTTGTAGCGGTCTATGGCGGTGGAGAAGAAGGTGTGAAGCTTTACATTGATAAGCTGGGAGCAGAACTCAAAGATGCCATGCAGATGTGCGGTGCACATTCTGTTTCAGAAATTACAAGAGATATGGTAAGATATTATCAGGACTAGAAAAATACATGCAGGAGGATAATACAATGGGAATGAGAGTGAACGCAGAGCTGCCATTACCGGCAGACCTGAAAAACGAATATCCGTTATCGGATAAATTAAAAGCTATCAAGGCGAAGCGGGATGAAGAGATCCGTGATATTTTTACAGGGAAATCAGACAAATTCGTGGTGATCATCGGACCATGTTCGGCGGACAATGAAGATTCGGTATGTGAGTACGTGAACAGGCTTGCAAAGTTAAATGACAGAGTATCGGATAAGTTGATGATTATTCCAAGAATCTACACGAACAAGCCACGTACAACCGGAGAGGGATACAAGGGAATGTTGCATCAGCCGGATCCGGAGCAGGCACCGGATCTGCTTGCCGGAATCATTGCAATCCGTAAAATGCATATCAGAGCCATGCAGGAGACTTATCTGACAGCAGCAGATGAGATGCTTTATCCGGAGAACAGAAGTTATCTGGATGATATTCTTTCTTATGAAGCGATTGGTGCGCGTTCGGTTGAGAACCAGCAGCACCGTTTGACTGCGAGCGGAATGGATATCCCGATTGGGATGAAGAATCCGACAAGTGGAGATTTATCGGTAATGCTCAATTCTGTTGTTGCAGCACAGGGACCGCACCGCTTCATTTATCGTGGGCAAGATGTGACGACAGGTGGGAATGATCTGGCACATGTGATCCTGCGGGGCGGCGTGGATAAATATGGTACAACGATTCCAAACTACCATTATGAGGATTGCAAGAGACTTCTGGATATGTATGAGCAGAAGAATTTGAAGAATCCTGCAGCGATCATTGATGCCAATCATTCCAATTCTAACAAGCAGTACAAAGAACAGCTCAGAATCGTAAGTGAGGTACTGCACACAAGAAATTATGATCCAAAGCTGAAAAAACTGATCAAAGGTGTAATGGTAGAAAGCTACCTGGTAGAAGGAAGACAGGATATCGGCGGAAATATGGTATACGGTAAATCGATTACGGATCCGTGTATTGGATGGGAAGATACAGTGAGACTGATCGATAAGATTGCGGAAGATTGTTAATTGTAAAAGAAGTGTATCAAGGTTGAAAAACTTTGATACACTTTTTTTGCAGAAATGATTGCAAAATTACAGTAAGATATATTTTCAGGGCAGATAGAATGTATGTTGTAAAAACATAAATTGTATGTTAATGAGAAAACTTCTCGAAAATTTCTATAGACAAAATCCCACTAATATAGTAGACTATAGATAGTTAGAAAAAGCTAACTAAAATAAATTTAAACAAACCCATACAAGAGGAAAACAACATGAACTGGATGCAGAAAGATGTACAGACATCTGCTCAGATGGAAATTGCATGGCAGTGTGCTCCGGTATTGACCGGTGTAAAGCCATCCAATATTCTGACCTTGAAAAATGTAAGTGAAAAGGAAGTTGCGGAAAGTCTGAAAGAGATGGGAATTTCATACAGCATGCTTTGCGACAGCGGAGCCCGAAAAGTATGGCTGATCTACAGAGAAGAAGAGATCCTTGAAATCCTTGAAAAAAAAGAATACAGCGAATTTCTTGATACACTTGGCTATCGGGGATTTGAGTTTCCGCAGATGCTTCAGATCATGAATCTGAGATTTGAAGGATATCAGCATGGAAGTGCAGAATTTCCACATGAACTTGGAATTTTCCTCGGATATCCACTTGCAGATGTGAAAGGGTTTATTGAGCACAACGGAAAAGATTTCCTGTATCAGGGATACTGGAAAGTGTATGAGAACGTGGAGGAACGCAAGAAAATGTTTTCTATCTATAACGTTGTAAAAGAGGAATTTATCAGGGAAATGCAGGCAGGGAAGGATCTGTGGCATGCAGCAAGAAGTGTGAGACAGCCATTTGACATACAGCCTGCATAAATGAAGAAAACCTGGTAGATGATAGAAAGAAAAAAAGAAAGGAAGAATTTAAAAATGAGTGATATTTGTGTAGCATATTGGAGCGGAACAGGAAATACAGAAGCAATGGCACAGGCAATTGGAGCAGGAATTACAGCAGCAGGGAAAAGTGCTGATGTAGTACCGATGGAAACTATTTCACCTGCTGATTTGAAGGATCAGACTGTTTGGGTACTTGGATGCCCTGCAATGGGAGCCGAGGAACTGGAAGACGGAACGGTAGAACCGTTTGTATCTGAACTGGAAGGATTTGCATCAGGAAAGAAGGTTGCCCTGTTTGGATCCTATGACTGGGGCGACGGCGAATGGATGCGTACATGGGCTGAAAGAATGGAACAGGCTGGCGCACAGATCGTCGGCGGAGAAGGACTTATCTGCCACGGAACACCGGGAGCAGATGCAATAGATGAGTGTGAGTCACTCGGCAGGGAGGTGGCTGGCTTATAAGAAATACGAATACCTTTTAAATAAAACAGAAAACCGAAAAAAGTTAAATAATCAAATAAAATTATAATCAAATCAAAAACAAATAAAAAACAAAAATTAAAAGCTAAATAATCATCAAAAAAGAGCCGCTCCGTTTCTGCGGGGCGGCATACAAAAAAATCACAATCATTATTAAAATTAAGGAGATGGATAAGAATGAGCATTGTAATTGTAGGAGGTCATGACAGAATGGTCTGTCAGTATAAAAAAATATGCAAACAGTTTAAATGTAAAGCTAAAGTATTTACGCATATGTCTGCCGATCTGAATAAGCAGCTTGGACAGCCTGACCTGTTTGTACTTTTTACAAATACAGTATCGCACAAGATGGTAAAAACCGCGCTTGATGAGGCAAAAAGAAGCAATGCGAAGGTGGTTCGCTGCCATACAAGCAGTGGTGCGGCTCTGACAGAAATTTTAACACAGGAAGCAGGAGCAGCAGTTTAAAGCATGAATTTATTTACCGGGATCATGATCCCTTTTATTGGAACGACGCTGGATGTGGCACTTGGATAGAATGCAGAGTGGAAAAGCGAAAAGAAATGAAATGAATGTGTCCTGGTATGAAAATTATCTGGGCACTTTTTATATGTGCCCAGCTTGGCACATACAAAAAAGAGGTCTTTCTCACGAAAGACCTCTTACAGCGTGCGTTAGAGGATTCGAACCCCCGACCTTTTGGTCCGTAGCCAAACGCTCTATCCAGCTGAGCTAAACGCACATTTATATTGTGTGTTGAACTGTGTTGCTCAACAACAAAATTGAGTATACATCAGAAAAAATAATATGTCAAGTATTAAAATGAAAAAAGTTCAAAAAATCTTGACCTCATTTTTGAACGGGGCGATTAAGGAAAGTTTGCTGGCTCTTATTCAAGATAAGGACAGATCTGATTCCATTTGGTAAGCAGGCGTTCCTTTGACCAGGCTGCATTTGCCGGACTTGTGGACGGCAGGCAGATTGCTTTTTGCTGAGTTTGTGGAAAACAGTATTTTTTATATAAGCGGTCTGCAGTGCCACCGTTGGTGAAAATCTGCCGGATGGATGCCGTCTGAAGAATCTCTGTAAGGTCATTGGGAACGACATTGCGGATACTGCTGTCACTGGAGCCTTCGATATCACAGGAGGCGATCACATCCCAGACGGCAATGTGGTGTGCAAGGAGCAGTGATTTTTTTTCTTCTATGCCGACAGGAAGTGGTTCATCTGTAAGTGTGGCAATAAGATTCCAGAAACGGTTTCTTGGATGCCCATAGAAAAACTGACTTTCCCGTGATTTTACAGAAGGGAAGCTCCCAAGGATCAGAATGCGGGAGTCGGTGTTAAATACAGGATGGATTTCGTGAAGTACATGTGAAGATTCAGCCATAGGTATGCCTTCTTTCATAAATATATTCAATAAAAGGATAAGCGATACGGGAGTGAAAAGCAAGTGGGAAAAAGTACAGTCTGGGTTACTGTTCACTCCCGTGTCAATCACTACGCTGATTGGCACGGAGGATGCACGTTTTATCTTGAATGGCATCTCGCCCATCGCCAAAGGCGATTTAAAATGGCGAGATGCGTTGCTGGTCACAGGTACTGTGAACAGTAACCAGTCTGGCAGAATGCACAAACCCTGGAATCCCTGTGACTGTCAGGAGATTATAGAAAATAAAAAGATTAGTGACTGGTTTTGGAATAAAAAGTTTGTGAATTATTGAAAAAAGTTCTGCTTGTAAAGTGGCGGATGTCAGTGTATAGTGAAGTCACTCTAATTCGATTCTAATTTTATTTTACAGGAAATTGCATCCGGTATAATGAAATACTCTGAAGATACGCCGGGTGACATTCTCTATTTTGAAACAGATCACAAGAAAAGTATATGATATCAGACACATGATTCAATGTGGCATTTTCGGGACAAGTTAATATGAATGAACAGACACAGGGAGGAACAGGATGGAAGAAAGAAAAGACTATGCGGTACTCCGTTTTGTGGATCAGAATGGCTGGAGTTATATGGTAAATGACTATGCAAAGGGCTGTTCTTTGATGGAGTATATCAAACAGGGGACCCGGGTGGAAAAAGAAACAGTATTGGACTGGATCAGACAGCTTTCAAAACAGCTGGAACAGTATTATCGTTGTGGAAATGAGGATGCGGCGTATGGATATGTGAACCCATATGCAGTGATCATAACCGGAGACGGCATGCTTTGCCTTCTGGATATCAATGAACCGGGAAACGAGGAACTTTTAAAGCAGATGAAGAAGAAAAAGCTTCGTATGCTTTTTGTAAGGAAAGAAAGGGTTCTTTCGCAGAAGACAGAACGGTCGGATGATCTGTATGGTCTGGCAAAGATAATGGAATTTACAGCAGAAAAATGTCTGGATCCAAAGGCATTTACACGGAAAGAAGAGCGAGTCTGGAAAAGAATGCTTGGAAAGTGTTATAGCAGTGGGAAAAATGCCATAAAAGTATTGAAAAATATGCAAAAAGAAATTGGTTTTCTGGAAAGGGAAATGGAAAGACCGAGGGATAATGTTTCGGCAAAAAAGATTTTGCTTGCAATTCTGGCGGTTTGTATCATGAGTGCAGCAATCATCGGAGGGACAGTGAAAAAGCCGGAAACAAAAGCGATTGCAGCGGATCAGGATCAGCCAGAGGCGGGAGTTCAGGAAGGAGTAAAGGAGAAAAAGGAGACAAAAGAGGTTGTGGAACAAAAGGGGGACAGTCCTTATCTGGAAATGGGACTTATTTATTATGTAGCGTGGGAAGATTATGTGAATAGCCTGGATAGTCTCGATAAGGAAATGCAGGAGACAGAGTTTTCCGATGCATACCGGGTAGTCATAGCGAGTCTGGAAGAAGGGAGTATACAGCAGGAGGATGGATTAAACGCAGAAGATGCAGTAAAAAAAATATTAGATGAATTGGAGAAACGTGCAGAAAAAATACAGATGAAAGTGTATTTGTACCAATACCCGCTATTGAAGGTAAGTGTTCTGGAAGAGAGTGAAAAATGGCACAGGCTGACAAAGAGAATTGGTGAGGAGATGATTAGAAGACAGGCGTGGTATCGGTGGGATACAAATGGAGAAAAGGAGTGTGAGGTCAGAAAATATCTTGCAGAAAGCTATTTTAAACTTGGTGAGAATTTAAAAGCAGCTGAACAATATGAACAAATCAGAAAATTAGAATCGAATGAAGAAGAATTAGAAGAGATTTATGAAAAGCTGCAGTTGATTTATGAAGAAGCGCAGGAATATGAGAAAGTGTGGGAGATCAGCAGAGAGGCGGTTGAAGTATTACCGGATTCAGAAAGGTTGTGGATGAACTATCTGGAGCGTTATTGTGAAAATCCGGAAATGGAAAGAGAATTATGTGCAGAAGCAGTAAAAAAGGCAATCCAGGCAGTTCCTGAGCTTGCAGAATCAGAAGCGTTTAAACAGCTTCAGGGAAAATATAAAATTGTGATCGATGGAGAAAATATCCGGGTTGGAGAATAAAACGCTGAAAGAAATTTTTGAAAAAGTCCCATAAAAGGGAGGATGCCGGGTGACTTAAAAGCCCCCGGCATGTATTATGAAAAAGTTATTCTATTATTAACTTCTGCACGTCTTATTAAATGATTTGTTTGAAATCTTTCCTGTTCATCATTTGATGATTCTAGTATATAAAACACTTGTGAAGAAAGAGTGTTTAACAAATGAAGGATTTTTGAAAGATAAATGAACAAATTGTGAACAAGACTATTTGCGGAATGCGAAGTATGGAAGCCCATCTTTCATAGGTACTTCTACACTTCCCTGGATCAGTGGGCGGGCATAAGCGATGAATTCATCTCCGATGTCGGAACCGTCTTTTGTGATCCATTCTTCAGGAACAGCTTTTTCTTTATTGCAGATTTCGTTTACGTCTGCAGTTCCGAATTCAAGGATGTATGGGTCATCACTCTTACGGATAAAATTGATCATCTTTCCTGTTTCACCATCTAAAGCAGCACTTACAGCAAAACGGCCGGAAGCAGCGGCTTCGTCCAGATCTGTGGCAGATAAACAGGAGGAAGAGCATCTCTGGCAGACATTGAGCTCCACAGAGCGTACTTTGATACCAAGCTTTTCTTTTACGAGATTTTCAAGATACTTTCCGGAGCCGGTTAGCATTTTATGACCGAAAGTATCTGTGCCGACATCACTTGCAAGCTCGCAGACAAAGGTTCCGTTACCATCGTTGATTCCTTCGGAAATGCAGACAACGAGATTAGAAGTTTTAGTAAGCTTTTCTTTTACCTTTTCGATAAATGCATCCGGGGAGAAAGCAACTTCCGGAAGATAAATAAGAACCGGATTATCGCCTTTAAATTTGCGGGCAAGAACGCTTGCGGCGGTCAGCCATCCGGCATGGCGTCCCATGATCTCGACGATGGTGACAGATGGTTTATTATCATAGACAGAGGCATCAATTGCAATTTCGCGTACTGTAGAAGCAACATATTTGGCAGCACTTCCGTAGCCAGGGGTATGATCGGTCAGAACCAGATCGTTGTCGATGGTTTTCGGAACTCCGATGATGCGGATATCACTTCCGACTGTTGCTGCGTAGCGGGATAATTTACTTACGGTATCCATAGAATCATTTCCGCCAATATAGAAGAAATAGCTGATTTCTTTTTCGGTAAATTTCTGGAAAAGTTCAGGATAAACCGGATCGGAAAGATCTTCCGGTAATTTATAACGGCAGGAACCAAGATATGAACCCGGTGTGGTGCGGATACGTTCCAGTTCGTCATTTTCTTTTAAAGGTGCCATGTCTATTGTGTGATCGGCAAGAAAACCTTCGATACCGTTGACCATACCGATGACATTATCAATCTCCGGATTTGCCAGACCTTCTGAGACAACACCATAGAGACTTCCGTTGATTACAGCAGTAGGACCACCTGATTGTCCGACCAGTAAATTGTGATTCATAGTTGAAATCCTCCTCTTTATTCATAGTAATCATATAGCTTTAACTATAGCCGAAAAATGTGAAATTTACAATATCAGTTGGAAAACAAAAAAAAATAGGCTATACTAGGAACGTGAGCTTTAAATTGAGAAGGAGAATACACATGAAATATATATCGTTTGCGATTCCGTGTTATAACTCGGCAGCTTATATGGACAGGGCAGTGGAATCTATTTTAAAAGGTGGAGAAGATGTAGAGATCATCATAGTTAATGACGGATCAAAGGATGATACTTCAAAGATTGCACATGAGTATGAAGAAAAGTATCCGACGATCATCCGTGCAGTTGATAAGGAAAATGGTGGACACGGAGATGCGGTCAATGTAGGTCTTGACCACGCAGAGGGAAAATATTTTAAAGTGGTGGACAGTGATGACTGGGTAGATGAAGAAGCATTATACAAGATTCTGGATGTTCTGAAAACGTTTGAAAATGAAGAAAAGCAGGTGGATATGCTGCTTGCCAACTATGTATACGAAAAAGAAGGAATGGAGCACAAGAAAGTGATTGAGTACAAGAATGTGCTTCCACAGGAAGAGATTTTTGGCTGGAATGATGTGAAACATTTCCATCTGGGACAGTATATTCTGATGCATTCTGTTATTTACCGGACAGATTTCCTGAAATTATGTCAGCTCAGGCTGCCGAAGCATACATTTTATGTGGACAATATTTATGTTTACTATCCACTTCCGCATGTGCGTAAGATGTATTATATGGATGTGGATTTTTATCGTTATTACATTGGAAGAGAAGATCAGTCTGTCAATGAAAAGGTGATGATCAGTCGTGTGGATCAGCAGATTTTTGTCACAAAGAGTATGATTGATATGTATGATATGCGCAAGATTTCTAATAAAAAACTGCGGACCTATATGACTAATTATCTTGCAATTATGATGACGGTGTCTTCGATTCTTCTGATTCGTTCCAAAAATGCAGAGAATCTGGAAAAGAAACGGGAGCTGTGGCAGTATCTGAAGAAGAATCACTACGGAACTTATTGGAAGATCCGTTACGGAATCCTTGGACAGACCATGAATCTTCCGGGCAGATCAGGAAGAAAGATTTCGTCTCTGGCGTACATTGTGGCGAGAAGAATTGTCGGATTTAATTAAAATTCGTTCTTGACATTTCCGAAGAGAAGACTATAATAACTGTTAAAGAAAATATGGTTCACCAAAATTCGTTGATGAGAACAAAGTCATATCCGTCATTATTTTCAGAGAGCCTGTGGATGGTGTGAACAGGTAATAACCGGATAAGGATATCCTCTCTAAGAAGCGGGTCCAAAGCAGAAAAAGTATCTGCAAGTAGACTTTGCCGGGATCCACCGTTATATGGATAGCATATGTTGGTATGTGAAGTGCCGCAGATTATTATCTGTGGAATTAGGGTGGTAACGCGGATTTTATTCGTCCCTTTTCAGATTGATTCTGGAAAGGGACTTTTTTGTTGCTGTGTATACAAAAAAATCCTGTGAATTTTGTTATCGGAAGATTAGAAGAACAGTTTTGCGTGGACGAAAAGAAAAAGGAGGAAACTGTAATGAAAGCATTACAAAAAGCAAGCAAATTTTTATCAGACTATACATCATTGGTGGTAATCGCTATTGCAGTAGTCACATTCTTTGTACCGGCAATGATGGGATGGGTAAATAACCCATTGTTCGTTGATCCGGTATCCAACAAGTTCACCTGTCAGTCGATCATCATCGGAATCATCATGTTCAGCATGGGACTGACACTGACAACCGAAGATTTTAAGATTCTGGCACAGAGACCTTTTGATATCTGTATCGGCGCAATCGCGCAGTATCTGATCATGCCATTTCTTGCATTTGCACTGACGAAAGTACTTCAGCTTCCGGATGGAATTGCACTTGGTCTGATCCTTGTAGGCTGTTGTCCGGGTGGTGTATCCTCCAATATCATGTCTTATCTGTGTGGCGGAGATGTGGCATTTTCCGTAGGAATGACTACGGTATCCACAATCATTTCACCGGTTATGACACCGCTTATGGTTTCACTTCTTGCAAGCGGAACGCATATTACGATCAAAGGACTTCCGATGTTTGTATCTATTGTTGAGACCGTTATTGTTCCGGTAGCTTTTGGATTTTTACTGAATTATCTGTTTGGAAAGAAAAAAACATTTACAGAGCTTCAGAAAGTGATGCCTGGAGTTGCAGTACTTGGACTTGCATGTGTAGTTGGCGGAGTGGTTTCTTCGCAGGGAGACAAATTCTTTGAATCAGGAGTTGTAATTTTTGTGGCAGTATTTCTTCATAATGGACTTGGATATCTGCTGGGATACGGCGCAGGAAGACTGACTGGTATGAATACTGCAAAGAAGAGAACGATCTCCATCGAAGTTGGAATGCAGAACGCCGGACTTGCTACCAACCTTGCAACCACAACGGCACAGTTTGCGGTTGCACCGGAATCCGCAATTATCTGTGCTGTATCCTGTACATGGCATTCTATTTCAGGAACACTTCTCGCAGGATTATTTGCAGCATATGATAAGAGAAAAGCAGGAAAGCCTGCAAATAAAAAGCAGGCTGCAGAAAATGTAGCATAAAATACAGAAATAATTTCGGAATGATCGTCATAAAATATCAGGAATAACTTACAGGGCGTAAGAAGATATGGAAGATCAGAAACTGGAAAATCTTTTAAATCTGGCACTTGGAGCGACGGAAGAAGAAAGAGAAAAATCATTGAACCTGGATGTCGGGTATCATCCGATTGACAGGGAATGGGAATTGATTATTAAATATTCGGGCAATCTGGATCAGGTAAGAGCCTTGGCAATCCAGGTGGTTGAACTTCAGAATGAGTACGCGATCATTCGAATCAGCCAGTCCAGGATTGATTTACTTTCAGATATTCCTGAGGTAGAATATATAGAGAAACCGAAACGTTTATTTTTTCAAATAGCAAATGGGAAGCGGGTATCCTGTATCAATGAGGTGCAGGATACCCGCTTTCTTGATATGCGTGGACAGGGTGTACTTGTGGCGATAATTGATTCGGGGATTGATTATGCGAATGAAGATTTTCGGAATGCAGATGGAACGACGAGAATACGGGTGATGTGGGATCAGTCATTAAGACCGAATGCGGATGAAGAGAAGAATCCACCAAAAGGTTATTGGATGGGAGTGGAATTTACCGAGGAGCAGATTAACAGGGCACTTGAGGCTGACTCGTCAGAGGAAAGGAGAAGAATGGTACCAAGTCAGGATATATCCGGTCATGGGACTGCAGTTGCAGGGATTGCTGCCGGAAATGGGCGAGGAAGCGGAAATCTGTATGCCGGTGTGGCACCGGAGAGTGAGCTGATTGTGGTAAAAATGGGGTCGCCTATGCCAGACGGATTTCCACGGACGACAGAACTGATGCAGGCGATGGATTATGTGGTGAGGAAAGCACTGGAATTTCGGATGCCGGTGGCGATCAATCTAAGTTTTGGAAATACATATGGTTCTCATGACGGCAGGAGTCTGGTAGAACGGTATATTGATGATCTGTCGAATTTCTGGAAGAGTGTGATCTGTGTAGGGACCGGAAATGAAGCAGCAAGTGCCGGGCATACTTCTGGAGTGCTGCAGAAAAGAAAAGAAGAAAGAATACAGCTCGCAGTACAGGCAGATGAACCAACATTGAATATTCAGATCTGGAAAGCGTATACGGACGAAGTGGAAATTTCATTTGTATCTCCTGCGGGGACGCGGATCGGTCCAATACAATCTGTTCTCGGTTCGCAGAGATTCCGGATCGGGGAAACGGAGATTTTATTATATTATGGAAAACCGAGCCCGTATAATGTCGCGCAGGAGATTTATATTGATATGATTCCGGTGACAGATTATATTACGTCGGGAGTCTGGCAGATCATTTTGAATCCGACAAGGGTTGTGGAAGGGCAGTATGATCTGTGGTTGCCAAGTGAGAATGTATTGAACCGGGGGACAGGATTTTTGTATCCGGATGAAGAAGTGACCTTAACGATTCCTTCGACTGCAGATAAAGTGATATCGGTGGGGGCGTATGATGCGCTTACTTTTTCCTATGCATCTTTTTCAGGAAGAGGATATACCTGGCAGGATGAAAGGACGAAACCGGATCTTGTGGCACCGGGAGTGAACGTAAGGACGACAGCAGTTGGCGGAGGGGTGACAGTGGTGAGTGGAACTTCTTTCGCAACGCCGTTTGTGACAGGAGCATCGGCACTTTTGATGGAATGGGGGATCGTAAGAGGAAATGATCCGTTTTTGTATGGGGAGAAGGTGAAGGCGTATCTCCGGCGCGGGGCGAGAGAGTTGCCGGGATTTGGAAAGTATCCGAACCGTGAGGTGGGATATGGACGACTCTGTTTGGAGAGAAGCCTGCCAGATTAAAATGTTATATTTATAATAACACCTCGAAAAACAATCTGAAAACATAGCTTTATTCAGTTGTTAATCTTAAATTTGTTCAGTTAATAGGTAAAAAGAAAAATTATGCAACATACACAACTCAAAACTGCATATGCACAAAAATAGGGCGATTTGTAAAAAATGCTTTACGCTGATAGAGTGATAGAGTATAGTGGGTTTAAACAAATTAATATTTTGAAGGAAGAAGGCAAAATGGATGGTCAGTTAAAAGTAGCAGCTGTTCAAGTTACAGTCGAACAAAATAATATTAAGAAAAATATGGAAAACGTTGAGAAAATGGCAATGAGTCAACAAAATCGATGGAGTTGACCAGAGATTCGAAAAAACCAAAAATAAATTAACAAGTAAGGAGACAATGTATGTCAGAACAGGAAAAGAACACTGAACAAGGTGTTCACAAGCGCCGCACAAGGTACAAGGGAAAATATCCACGAAAATTTGAAGAAAAATACAAAGAATTACAGCCGGAGAAATATCAGGACATGATTGCACATGTTATTCAGAAAGGAAATACACCTGCCGGAATGCACATTTCGATCATGGTGCAGGAAATTCTTGACTTCTTGAAGATCCAGCCGGGAGAGGTGGGATTTGATGCAACGCTTGGCTATGGCGGACATACAAAAGCAATGCTGAAATGTCTGGAAGGAAAGGGGCACATTTACGCGACAGATGTAGATCCGGAAGAATCTGCAAAGACAAAAAAACGTCTGGAAGAACAGGGATTTGGGGAGGATATTTTAACAATCCGTCTTCAGAACTTTTGTACTATCGATGAGATTGCAAAAGAAGTTGGGGGATTTGATTTTATTTTGGCTGATCTGGGTGTGTCTTCCATGCAGATTGACAACCCGAAGAGAGGATTTTCTTTCAAAGTGGACGGACCTCTGGATCTGCGACTGAATCAGGAAAAAGGGATCAGTGCAGCCGAGAGACTGGATACAATTTCAAGAGAAGAACTTGCCGGGATGTTATATGAAAATTCGGATGAGCCGTATTGTGAAGAACTGGCAAAGGCAATCACCGAAGAAATCCGGAAAGGACACCGGATTGATACTACGACAAAGCTACGTCAGGTGATCGAACAGACCTTGTCTTTCCTTCCGGAAAATAAGGAGAAAAAAGATATCATCAGGAAGACCTGTCAGCGGACTTTCCAGGCACTTCGAATTGACGTGAATCATGAATTTGAAGTACTCTATGAATTTATGGAAAAACTGCCGGGCGCTTTGAAACCGGGGGGAAGAGTAGCGATCCTGACGTTCCATTCAGGAGAAGACAAACTGGTGAAGAAAGCTTTAAAAGCAGGATATCGCGAGGGAGTTTATTCCGAATATGCCAAAGATGTAGTCCGACCTTCGGCAGAAGAGTGTGCACAAAATGGGCGTGCAAGATCTACGAAGATGCGCTGGGCTGTGAAGGCGGAGTAAAAGTAAGTGTAGGCTGATTAGAATATTGACAAAACAAAAATCAAGGATCATAATGCGGTGCAGGAAGAAAAGTTTTTGAATGTGTTAAAATCCAGAATGGTAGATGGGATCATTTATGTCAGTTCGGATTATGCGACCAGTAACAAGCTACTTGCAGATTTATCAATCCCAGTTGTATTTATTGACCGTAAGATTGAAAAGAGTGGTAATATGGGAAGTGTGCAGATTGATAATTATCAGGCTATGAAGGAAGTCGCTGAGTATATCAGTAAAAAAGGATGCAATGGATCGGATTGAAAATATTCTTGGATTTAAGAGATTTGAGCGTCACGTTGGATAAAAAAAGAAGAGTAGAAAGATGCTGCAAAGTTATCAAAACAGATAACAGAGCGGCATCTTTTGTTATTTGAAAAATGATTAAAATATATAACAGAAAATTATAAGCCGATTTGTACTTTAGTCTACAAATTCAGATGCCGGCGTGATATACTGTATGGAAAAGTTATGAAATATCTGGTATCAAAACGGAAGCAAGGAGGAAAGAAAAAGTATGAACAATTTTTTGCCACAGAAGAGGGGAATGCAGGTTGCCTGGATCATAGTGGGCTGTCTGATCTACGCAGTTGGTCTGAATGTATTTATTATCCCTATGAATTTATACAGCGGGGGAGCAGTTGGTCTTGCACAGCTGTTAAGTTATGGAGCAGGACAGATCGGGATTAAGGAAATTGCAGGTCTGAACCTGTATGGTATCATTTATTTACTGCTCAACATTCCGATTTTATTTATTGCATGGTTTAAAATCGGAAAGACATTTTTTATAAATACAATCCTTGGAACGGTAGGAATCAGTTTATTTACTTCAATCGTACCAACTCCGGCAACAGCAGTGATCGCTGATCCGGTTATTGGAATCATCATCGGTGGTGTTGTAACCGGAGCCGGAATCGGAATCATGCTGACGGCAAAAGGAAGCGGTGGTGGAATAGAGGTTATCGGTATCTGGATGGCGAAAAAATATGCGGGAATGTCCGTTGGAAAACTGGGAACCATCTTCAATCTGATACTGTATGCCATTTATCTTTTAGTTTTTGATATCTCAACGGTGATTTATTCGGTTGTCTACCTGTTCTTCTACACGGTAACTCTGGACAGGATGCATTTTCAGAACATCAATGTGAGAATGCTGATTTTCACGAAGAAGAAGGGAATCGCAGAGGCAATCATGAAAGAAACCGGACGTGGTGTTACGCAGTGGAATGGTGAAGGTGCATTTACGAGTGAAGACAATTATGTTCTGGTGACGATCGTGAATAAATTTGAAGTAGAAGATATCCTGAACATGGTGTATTTACTGGATCCGGAAGCATTTACTACGGTAGATGAAGGGGTTAAGGTGTACGGAAACTTCCAGAAGAGAGTTTAGGAGTCAGGAATAAATGTATAAAATACTGATTGTTGAAGACGATAACACGATCGCAGAGCGGCTGGCATCGCATTTGAAAAAGTGGAATTATAAGACAGTATGTGTACGTGATTTCAAAAATGTAATGGAAGAATTTAAAAAGACAGATCCACAGCTTGTAATCCTGGATATCGGGCTTCCGTTTTACAATGGATTCTACTGGTGCCAGGAGATCCGGAAACTGTCCAATGTGCCGATCATCTTTCTGTCATCGATGAATGACAACATGAATATCGTGATGGCAATGAACATGGGCGGAGATGAGTTTATCGAGAAGCCGTTTGATCTGAATGTAGTGACAGCAAAGGTGCAGGCGGTGCTTAGAAGAGCATATGCACTTCAGGGAACGGCAAATATCATTGAGCATGGAGAAATGCTGCTGAATTTGGGAGATGCATCACTTACAATAGCCGGGCAGAAGATTGAACTCACCAAGAATGAGTTCAAGATCTGTCAGATGTTTTTTGAGAGCGCAGGAAAATTTGTGACCAGAGATGCGATCATGACCAGACTCTGGGAAAGTGACGAATTCATCGATGATAATACACTTACAGTAAATGTGGCGAGACTTCGGAAAAAGCTGGAGGAAGCCGGAATGCATGATGTGATCCGGACAAAGAAAGGAATCGGGTACATGCTGGTATGACAGAGATTTTAAGGGCATTTTGGAAAGAAAAAAGACCGGAGAGAATAGCGGTTCTTGTTTCGGGCATTCTCTTTGCAGTCATCTTCTGGATCTATGAAATTCCGGTGGAGATTGCAGGATATGCGTTCCTTCTGGTGATTTTATGGAATGTGATCTGGTTTACACTTGTTTTCATACGATATGAAAAAAGACAAAGAATACTGGAAGAAAATCAGGGAAAAATCCGGACAGAGGCAGGAGGATTTCCGGAGGCAGAAAGCCGGGAAAGCGAAATGTACCAGGAATTGATCCGGCAGCTTTACGAAGAGAAAAAAGAGCTGGAATCCTCTGTGCAGATTGAAAAACAGGAGCTGTCTGATTATTACAGCATGTGGGTTCATCAGATCAAGACTCCAATTGCAGCACTCGGTGTCCTGATCCAGAGCGGGGAAGAACTGGAAGAAGTACAGGAAAGCCCGAAAGCACAGGAACTTACCCGAAGCATGAAAATGGAGGTGTTCCGGATTGAACAATATGTGGATATGGTACTCACCTATCTCAGAATGGGTTCCGCAACCTCCGATTACGCCTTCCGGATCTGCAGCCTGGAAGAAATCGTCCGCCAGGCAGTCCGCAAATATTCCCAGATGTTCATCATGACCAGGACAAGACTTCACCTTGAAATCCAGGATCAGAAGATCCTGACCGATGAAAAGTGGCTGACCTTCGTCATCGAACAAATTCTCTCCAATGCAGTTAAATACGCAAGAGGCGGAGAAATATCAATCTACACAGAAGAAAAAACTCTGGTGATCTCCGATAACGGAATCGGCATTGCAGAAGAGGATCTCCCAAGAATCTTCGAAAAAGGCTTTACCGGCTACAATGGAAGAGCGAATAAAAAATCCACTGGAATAGGATTATATCTCTGTAAGACAATCATAGATCGTCTCCATCATACTATCTGGATTGAATCAAAACCAGAAAAAGGAACAAAAGTATACTTAAATTTTGACCGTGAATCCAGACGAATAGAGTAATGGAGTCTATCGGTACAAAAACGAAAAAACTTCCAACAACGGAACAGAACTATGATTTACTTTTGGGTAAGGATCTATCAGTTGCAAAAAGTTTATCCATTTGAACAAAACAGCCGCCAGAAAAAATAAATATGGAAAATTCCATGTTTGTGCAATGGAGATGAAACACAGGAATCATGGAGGCCATTGCCGAACATGATTCCCGTCCTAAGTGGTTCATCGGAATGGTTTGCACAAAGGAATTTGGAATATTTATTTTTTCTGGCGGCGTCTCTTTCACCAAATGAGTCTTTTCCAACCCGATCCTTACAAAAATGTAAGAAACCCCACACAAATTGTCATTTACTTCGATGGAAGGAAATCCCTTACTTTTTTATAATGACTTTATCAAATAAAAAAGAAGGGCAGGTCATAAAAACCATGGCATTACTTGACGTAAAGAACGTAAAAAAGATATACACAACCCGTTTCGGAGGAAATCAGGTAGAGGCGCTGCATAACGTCAGCTTTTCCGTAGAAGCAGGCGAATATGTAGCAATTATGGGAGAAAGCGGAAGTGGCAAAACTACACTTCTGAATATCCTGGCTGCACTTGATAAGCCGACTGGTGGAAAGGTTTACTTAAAAGGGAATGATCTCAGCAAGATCCGGGAAAAAGAGATGGCAGCATTCCGGCGGCAGAATCTTGGATTCGTCTTTCAGGATTTCAACCTTTTGGATACACTAACCCTGAAGGATAATATTTTCCTTCCGCTGGTTTTGTCTGGAAAGAAATACACGGAAATGGAGAGTCGGATCGCGCCGATCGCAGAGCAGTTGGGAATCAGTAAGCTTCTGAACAAATATCCATATGAAGTATCCGGTGGACAGAAGCAGAGAGCAGCCATTGCACGTGCTCTGATCACACAACCGCAGCTGATCCTTGCCGATGAACCGAGCGGTGCGCTTGATTCCAGATCGACGGATGAGCTTCTGGGACTCTTTAATGCGATCAACGATAACGGGCAGACGATTGTCATGGTAACGCACAGTGTCAAAGCAGCGAGCACGGCAAAGAGAGTCCTCTTCATCAAGGATGGGGAAGTTTTTCATCAGCTTTACCGTGGCAATCTGACCAGTGACGAGATGTACCAGAAGATCACCGACACCTTGACGGTTCTCACTACAGGAGGTGAGCACCGTGAATAGATCGATTTATACAAAGCTTGCCATTTCCAATCTGAAAAATAACCGGAAGACATATATTCCCTATGTACTGACTGCCATTTTAACGGTGATGATGTATTATATGATGGCGAATCTGGCGGCAAATTCGCCAATGAACCAGGAAGCATTACAGATTATTTTAAGTCTGAGTGTTCATGTAATAGAAACATTTGCACTGATCTTTCTGTTTTACACCAACAGTTTTCTGATCAAAAGAAGGAAAAGAGAAATCGGAGTGTATCATATTCTCGGAATGGGGAAACCGCAGCTTGCGAAAATGCTGGTGATCGAGACGGTTGTAACCGGTGCGGTCAGTATCCTGGGTGGAATCTTTTTCGGAACTGCGCTTGCAAAGCTGATGTATGCACTTTTGAAAAGAATGATTCATTATGACGATAAACTGGCATTTCGGATGTCATGGGAGATTGCCGGAAATACCGTTCTCTTTTTCACACTGATCTTTGCATTGACTCTGATCTATAATCTTTTGCAGATCCGGCTTGCCAATCCAATCGATCTTCTGCATGCGGGAAGTCAGGGCGAGCGCGAGCCAAAAACCAAATGGTTCCTGACTATGGCTGGAATCATTTTCCTTGGAATCGGTTATTACATTGCGATTACGACAAAAGAACCACTTAAGGCGCTTCAACTTTTCTTTGTCGCAGTAATCTGTGTCATTATCGGAACCTATGCGCTTTTTACAGCAGGAAGTATTGCTTTTTTAAAGCTGCTTCGGAAAAACAAAAATTTCTATTATAAAACAAAGCATTTTACATCCGTATCCGGCATGCTTTACCGAATGAAGCAGAATGCAGTCGGGCTGTCAAATATTTGTGTACTCAGTACTATGGTTCTGGTGATCATTTCGTCTACCGTATCTTTGTACATTGGAAAGGAGGATGTCTTAAGAACAAGGTATCCGCAGGAAGTGTATATCACAAATTCGGTATCTGATGATGTGGAAAATAAGAAGCTGCATGACATGGTGGAAAAGATCTGCCGGGATAATCAGGTAGAGATCACAGATGAGAAGAGCTGGCATATGGCAGAGCTTGTTAAGATAAAAAACGGAGAAGAATATACTTCTGCTATGATAAAGGATAATTCGTCATCTGATATAGTGTTTTTTGATGTGATTAGGTTGGCAGATTATAATCAGCTGACAGGCGAAAGGATGGAGCTTGGGGATAAGGAAGCTATTCTTTTTACAAATGGGGAAAATTACGGAAAGGATAAGATCAGGATTGATGAGGAAACATGGATGGTCAAGAAGGAACTGGATACTGCACCTTTTGGAAAGAAGAGTGATTCTAATACAGAAAATGTATATTATATGATCGTCAGTGATGAAAAAGAGTTTATGAAAGATTATCTGGAAAAATACCAGCTCGAGGCAGAGGACAAACCGGTAAAATGGAGGGAGTCATTCAATTTAAGGGGCAGCGAAGATCAGAAGCTGAAAGCTGTCAAAGAGCTGAAAGCACAGGCAGAAAGTGAATTTGAACATACTGGCGTACAGGGAAGATATCTTGAAAAAGAGACTTTCTTTGGTCTGTATGGCGGTGTATTTTTTATTGGAATGTATCTTGGAAGCCTGTTCCTGATGGCAACGGTGCTGATCATTTATTACAAACAGATTTCCGAAGGCTTTGATGACAGAGAACGCTATCAGATCATGCAGAAGGTAGGGATGAGCAAACGCGAGGTCAAAAGCTCGATCCGCAGCCAGATCCTGATGGTATTCTTCCTGCCGCTTGCGATGGCAATCATCCATATTGCAGTTGCATTTCCGGTGATCACAAAGCTTTTAGCCATATTTTATCTGAAAAATACAAAGCTGTTCTTCGGATGCACTGCCGGTACAGTGGGAATCTTTGCCGTCTTTTATGTGATCGTATTTGTGATAACAGCAAAAGAATATTATAAAATCGTTGAATAGAAGAAAAAGACAAAAAGGTGACGAAAGTCATCTTTTTGTCGTATACAGAGGTATTTCTTGCTAAGAACGACCGTTCTGTAGTAGAATACAGATAGACTAATTGAAAAGGATTGCGAGAGTGCAAAGCACGTAGCAATCTGGTATCAAAAGGGTTAAAATACCTTTTGACCTCAACATCATTGAAAAGATAAAATTACAGAAAGCAAGGGATGTATAAATGATAGAAAAAGGGCTGGTATATGGAAGATTTCAGATTCTGCATCTCAAACATGTGGAATATATTCTGGCGGCAAAGATGCGCTGCAAAAGGCTTTATATAGGAATCACTATGTCGGATGATCTGCACGTATCAGGGGGGGAGGAAGACAATTACCGGGTAAGACGGAGCGCTAATCCTCTGACTTATATTGAGCGTTATGAGATGCTTCGTGATACGTTGCTCAGTTTCGGAGTGCCGAGAGAAGAGTTTGAGATCATCCCATTTCCGATTGACAGAGTGGAATATCTGGGGCAGTATCTGCCGGAGGGTGCGGTCTGCTTTATGAGTATCTGTGATGAATGGACTGCGAACAATGAGAAGCGTTTTGAGAAGCTTGGAATTCCGGTGGAAGTTCTCTGGAGAAGGACTAAAGAGGAAAAAGGGGTATCAGGTTCCCAGATCCGGCAGAGGATCCTGGCAGATGAAAAGTGGGATGATCTGGTGCCAAAGACCGTTTTTGATTATGTTCTTTCGCACGGAATTGATGACAGGATCAAGTTTTCAAAATAAAGGAGAAGCTGAAAATGCAGGATTGGGAAAGATTTGGAGAAGAGATCAGACGAACCGTGCAGGATGCTGTAGACTCGCAGGATTACCGGAGGCTGAACCAGACGATCACGGATACGATCAACCGGGCAGTGAACGGTGCGGTAAATGGCGCAGAACAGGGCATGCGTTCTTTTGGAAATGCGTTTGATCAGGCAACGAGAAATATGGGAAGAGGTCCGGGAGGACCGCGTAGAAGATATGGACAGATGGGCGGGGCTGACAGATGGGGAAGACCGCCTGGAGGAGGTGTACCTCCGTTTGGAACTTACAGGTGGAGCGGAACGGATGGAAATGGAAGAGCATGGAATCCGGATATGCAGGACTATAAGGCGGAATCAAAGGGCAGCAGCCGGTATGGATACAGCAATGCACAGCAGTCACCTGTCTTGTATGGATCGACGACGGGAACAAAGGCAGGCGGAATTGTCATGATCGCAGCAGGCGGAAGCATGGCACTTATATTTCTGATTCTGTTCCTTGCATCTTGTATTGCTTCTTTGCCGGAAAGTCCGGGGGCTTTATGGATCATGCGTGCGGTATTTGGACTGTTTACGGCAGCAAGTGGCATGATCACAGGATGGGGCATTAAGCTTCTGAAACAGGTTGGAAGATTCAAGAACTATAGCCGCAGGATTGCAGGCAGAGAGTATTGCAATATTTCGGAGATCGGAAGCAATTCCGGAAAATCCATAAAATTTGTGACAAAGGATCTGGAAAGAATGATTTCCAAAGGCTGGTTCCGTCAGGGGCACATGGATGGTGAGAAGAAATGCCTGATCTTGTCAAACCGTGCTTATGAAGAATATTTACAGATCGAAACCCGCAGACAGCAGTCGAAAGCGGAAGAGCCGGTAAAGAAAGAAGAGAAGACACAGGAAAATACAAAAGAAAAAGAAGCAAAGAATGAAAAGCTGGCACCGGAGGTGCAGAAGATCATTGACCAGGGGGATGCTTTTATCAGAAAGATCCACGAGTGTAATGAAGCCATTCCGGGAGAAGAGATTTCCGCAAAGATCAGCCGGATGGAGATGCTGGTAGACCGGATCTTCGACCGGGTGGAAGAAAATCCACAGTCAGTTTCGGATATCCGTAAGCTGATGGAATATTATCTTCCGACGACGATCAAGCTTCTGGAAGCATATGAACAGCTTGACAGACAGCCGGTTGATGGAGAAAATATCCAGACTGCAAAACGTGAGATTGAGGCAACGCTCGATACTTTAAATACGGCGTTTGAGAAGCTTTTGGATGACCTGTTTCAGGATACCATGTGGGATGTCTCATCGGATATTTCCGTATTGAATACCATGCTTGCACAGGAAGGTCTGAAAGAGGACGGAATGAAAAAATAAAGTCGCAGGAGGAAGAAGAGTATGAACGATTTTGAAGAATTTAATGTGACACCGGAGCTGACGCTGGATCCGTTCCAGGAAGAAAAAAAAGAGACTCCGCAGATTTATCAGGAGGCAGAACCGGAAACACCGGAGATCGTCCTGACACCGGAAGAAAAGAATATGGTCAGTGCATTTGCAGAAAAAATTGATCTCGCCAATTCGAACATGATTCTTCAGTACGGAGCCGGAACCCAGAAGAAGATCGCAGATTTTTCAGAAAAAGCACTGGAAAATGTAAAAACAAAAGATCTTGGAGAGGTTGGCACACTGTTAAGTGATGTGGTGACAGAACTGAAAGGATTTGATGAGGAAGAGGAAAAAGGATTTCTCGGAATCTTCAAAAAAGGCGGAAACAAGATCCAGGCAATGAAAGCCAAATATGCAAAAGCAGAAACCAATGTAAACAATATTGTCAAAGCACTGGAATCTCACGAAGTGCAGCTTATGAAAGACATTGCGCTTCTGGACAAGATGTATGAAGTGAACCTGACATATTATAAAGAATTGGCCATGTATGTGCTTGCCGGAAAGCAGAAGCTTGCCGAGACAAGAAACGGCGAACTACAGGAACTGAAGAATAAAGCGATGGCAAGTGGACTTGCCGAGGATGCACAGGCAGCAAAAGATCTGGATTCCAGATGTGAACGTTTTGAGAAAAAGCTGCATGATCTGGAACTGACCAAGACAATCGCCATGCAGACCGCACCACAGATCCGTCTGGTACAGGGAAACGACACAATGATGGCAGAAAAAATCCAGTCTACACTCGTCAATACGATCCCACTCTGGAAAAGCCAGATGGTACTCGCCCTTGGTGTAGAACATTCCGCACAGGCAGCCGCAGCCCAGAGAGAGGTCAACGATATGACCAATGAACTCTTGCGCAAGAACGCAGAAAAGCTGAAGATTGCTACTGTAGAGACTGCCAAAGAATCCGAGCGTGGAATCGTAGATATTGAAACCTTAAAAGCAACCAATGAATCGCTGATCGCAACCTTCGATGAAGTCATGCAGATCCAACAGGAAGGCCGCCAGAAACGTCAGCAGGCAGAGGTGGAAATGCAACGCATCGAAGCTGAACTGAAAGCGAAGCTGTTACAGGTCCAGGGGTAAGCGTTTGGTGGATGACATACAGGCCGGAACAAGTAGATTCTGTTTTTTTATGAGGAGAAAGCGGCGAAGAGTCCGTAGGTAAAAAGGCAGCCGGTAATTTTGGATACCGGACTGATTCGCTGAATAATCTTGATGATTATTCGGCTCAGCAGTCCTCTGGATTTCGTGTATGAAACACGAAACCAGATCCAAATTACCGGCTGCCTTTTTACAACGGACCCTAATCGCCGCTTTCTAACATAAAAAAACAGAATCTACTTGTCCCTGCCTTGCTGTATTCCACGGGGGGACGCCTAGAGGCTGCCCCCGTTATGGGGTGGGTGCGAGTGAATGGAATAGTAGATAGTAGGAATAAAGTGCTTGTGTGAATGTTTCTGAAATTAAAAGTTATCAAGACATAGACATAAAGGACTCCGTTTTCTGTGATTAGAAACGGTGCTAGAGTCCGTTAGAAAAAATGCACCAGTAATTCGGATCTGGTTTCGTGCTACAAGCACGAAATCCAGAGGGCTGCTGAGTGGAATAATCATCAGGATTATTCCGCGAATCAGCCCGGTATCCAAATTACTGGTGCATTTTTTCTCTACGGACTCTTCACCATTTCTACCCACAGAAAACGGAGTCCTTTATGTCGTCCCTTTTGTACATTTATTCAATAACAGTTCCGGTTTTACCCTTCAGAGCATCTTTCAGAGTATCAAAAGAAGTAATCAGAGCACTTCTTCCCTCTTTCTTTTCTATGAATCCTACGGATGCCTGGAATTTTGGAAGCATGTTGTAGATTCCGAAGTGTCCTTCATCCATATACTGCTTAGCCTGTTCTACGGAGATATTATCGAGTTCTTCTTCATCTTCTTTTCCGTGGTTTAAGCATACCTTTTCCACACTGGTCAGGATGATGAGTTCATCAGCATCAATCTGTTCAGCAAGCTTGCCGGCAGTAAGGTCTTTTTCGATGACTCCGCTGGCACCTTTGAGGTGATTGTTCTGCTGGAGTACCGGGATTCCGCCACCACCGCAGGCGATTACGATATGTCCTGCATCGGTAAGGGTGCGGATGGCATCAACTTCTACGATATCAACCGGGTTTGGAGAAGCAACGACACGGCGGAAGCCCTGACCAGGAACTTCTACTACATAATTGCCCTTTTTACGTTCAGCGGCAGCGTCTTCTGCGTTCATGATACGTCCGACAATCTTGGTTGGTGTATAGAATGCTTCGTCATATGGATCAACAGTTACCTGTGTGATAACGGTGCATACGCTGCGATAGATGCCGCGTCCGATCAGTTCTTCGCGAATCGCATTCTGCAGGTCGTATCCGATGTAACCCTGCGACATAGCAGAGCAGACTGACATCGGAGAAGCGGTATAATCCGGATGATTGGTGCTGAATTCGTTCATAGCAGTATGGATCATACCAACCTGAGGTCCATTACTGTGTGTGATTACTACCTGGTATCCTTCTTCAACAAGATCTGCAATGGAAACTGCAGTTTTTTTAACGGCAACCTTCTGCTCTGGAAGTGTGGTTCCGAGTGCGCGGTGTCCTAATGCAACAACAACTTTTTTCTTCATATTACATCCCTCTGTTTCTCAGAATTTGAATTGTCTGCGTATGAAAAACATATAACGCAGACAACAGCGATAAAAAATATATAAAAATTATAGTATTTTTTTATGGAAATTGCAATCATTAGTTGGCAAAAATGCACAGTATAAAAAGGAATTACTGGTGGGCAGAAGCTAAATGGCACAAGGACGGAGATTTTTAGAAAACATGCTGACAACAAGGGGAGATGTTCATATAATATAATAAGAAGTCCGATGGATGGTGCAGTATGAAAGAGGAACGGATTCGATTTTGCGGATTAAAAGAACGTGAGGTCATCAACATATGTGACTGCAAGCGGCTCGGGTTTGTTGCAGATCTGCAGATCAATATCTGTTCAGGGTGTGTGGAAGCATTGATCGTACCGGGACCGGGAAGAATCTGTGGATTTCTTGGGTATGATGCGGAGTATATTATTCCGTTTGAGTGTATTCGCAGGATTGGAGAGGATATTATTCTTGTGGAAATTAAAGAGGACAAATGTCTGAAGCCGTGTAAATAAGAAGATGTTGGGGTCAAAAGGTATTTTGCCCCCTTTGATACCAGATTGCTACGTGCTTTGCACTCTCGCACTCCTCAAAAACATTCGTAATCCGCTCATTTTTCCTAAAAAAATGGCTACTTACTCATGTTTTTGGCGGGGCAAGAGGTCAAAAATCCTCTTGCAAGCAAGCTTGCATCGGCTTTCTGACCTTTTGACCCTGGTATCATAAGAATAGTAAAAGAGGAAGAAGAGTACAGACTGCTCAGTGAAATAAATGAGAACAAGTAAAAAGACAAAGGAGAGAAGAAAAATGACAGCATTTTTTAAAGAAATCGAGCCGTTCCGGGGAAACGGAAACGAAAATGAAAAGGGACAGACGCTGGAAGAATTTCTGGAAGAGTATGATCCTTATAAATATAAGAATCCTTGTGTGACAACGGATGCAGTTATATTCTCCTGCAAAAGAAAGGTAGTGGACGGAGAATGGAAAGTTCTGATGGTGAAAAGGCGGAATCATCCGAGCATTGGCTGGTGGGCGCTGCCGGGTGGGTTTATTGAACTTCATGAGAATCTGGAAGATACGGCAAGAAGAGAACTGACCGAAGAGACCGGCGTGGCGGATCTTCCGATGGAGCAGTTTGCAGTCTATGGGAATGTGACCCGTGATCCGAGGGCACGGATTATTACATCGGCATATCTTTCGGTTGTGGATGAAGGGCAGGTAAAGGTGCAGGCTGGTGACGATGCGGCGGATGCAAAGTGGATGCAGCTTCATTGTCAGACAGAATCGGTGAAGGAGGATGGAGATTGGAAGAGAACCATTTATCGACTGGTATTGGAAAATAAAGAAGCAGAGCTTACAATTTCGGCGATCGTTGAAAAAAAGGAAAGAAGTGGACTGGTAAGAGAGACTTATTATAAGGTAAAAGAATCGGACCGGATCGCCTGTGACCATGCGGCACTGATCGTACAGGCATGGAAGCTGGTGGAAAGCCGGCTTATATAGCTTTTTGATAAAGTGTGAATTTGTTGACAACCCTGTATACAGGATTTATACTATAGACATTAAAAATGTGCGTGATTCGGCAGTAGAATCAATCAAGAACCAGACAGGAGGAAAAAAGATGAAGTGCCCGTATTGTGGTAACATTGATACAAGAGTCATCGACTCAAGACCGGCAGATGACGGAACGACGATCAGAAGGAGAAGATCCTGTGATGCGTGCAACAAGCGTTTTACAACCTATGAGAAGGTGGAGACCATACCGCTGATCGTGATCAAGAAGGACAACAACCGGGAGCAGTATGACCGTACTAAGCTGGAAGGCGGAGTACTCCGGGCGTGCTATAAACGTCCGGTAGCGGCAGCAGATATTCAGGCAACGATCGACTCGATCGAGACAGCGATTTTCAGCCGGGAAGAGAAAGAAATTCCGAGCAGCCAGATCGGTGAGATTGTTATGGAAAGCCTGAAAAAGCTGGATCCGGTTGCTTATGTACGTTTTGCATCGGTATACAGGGAATTTAAAGACGTGAATACCTTCATGGATGAACTGAAGAAAATATTAGAATAAAAGGGGAAAGACAAATGGAACGGAAAAAGACAGTATTGCTCTGCGTGACCGGCGGTATCGCGGCGTACAAGATTGCAACACTGGCAAGTATGCTGGTAAAGACAGGATACGATGTGAAAGTTGTGATGACACAGAATGCAACGAATTTTATCAATCCGCTGGTATTTGAGACGCTGACACAGCATAAGTGCCTGATTGATACATTTGACCGCAATTTTGAGTACAGTGTGGAGCATGTGACACTGGCAAAATGGGCAGATATTGTGATGATCGCACCTGCCACGGCAAATGTGATCGGCAAGCTGGCACACGGGATTGCAGATGATATGCTGACTACGACTGTGATGGCATGTGCCGAATGTAAGAAGATCCTTGCACCGGCGATGAATACAAGAATGTATGAGAATCCGGTCGTACAGGATAATTTAAAACTTCTGGAGCATTATGGATATGAAGTGATTCAGCCGGCAAGTGGACATCTGGCATGCGGAGATAACGGAGCCGGGAAGATGCCGGAAGCGGAGACTTTGTATGAATATATTTACCGGGATACTGCTTATGAGAAAGATCTGACCGGAAAGAAAATTCTTGTCACAGCAGGACCTACAAGAGAAGCAATCGACCCGGTGCGCTACATTACGAATCACTCATCCGGTAAGATGGGATATGCTCTTGCACGCGTTGCTGTGGCAAGAGGAGCGGATGTTACGCTTGTCACCGGACCGACAGAGATCAAAAAGCCGATGTTTGTGAAGATTGTTCCGGTCACGACTGCAAAGGAAATGTTCGAGGCGGTAAAGGAAGAGGCAGCAGATGCAGACATTGTGTGTAAAGCAGCAGCGGTTGCAGATTACCGGCCAAAGCATATTGCGGATGAAAAGGTGAAAAAATCGGACAGTGAGATGAGTCTGGAACTGGAAAAGACAGACGATATTCTGAAATATCTCGGAGAGCACAGAAAAGACGGACAGTTCCTGTGTGGATTTTCGATGGAAACCGAGAATATGGTTGAAAATTCCAGAAAGAAGCTTGAAAAGAAGAAGCTGGATATGATCGCGGCAAATAATCTTAAAGTTGCCGGAGCAGGATTTCAGGGCGATACAAATCAGATGACGCTGATCACGAAGGAAGATGAGACTGCACTTCCAATGATCAGCAAGGAAGAGACAGCAGCTTGTATTCTGGACAAGATTCTGGAGTGTATGAATAAATAAAAAAGCCAAAATGTATTGTATCTCGTAAAGAGAATAGTAACAGGAGGAAAAGAAAAATGAATCAAGGCAATGAACGTACTACATCCATGTCCAAAACAAAAGGACTCGTACAGATGGCAATCTTTGCAGCACTTATTGTAGTGCTGGCATTCACCCCGTTTATCGGATATATCCCATTGGGATTTACAAGGGCAACGATCATCCATATCCCGGTGATCATGGGATCTCTGATGCTTGGACCGAAGAAGGGCGCAGCGCTTGGAGGCGTGTTTGGTCTTACAAGTTTTATCAATAATACGATAAATCCGACATTGACATCATTCGTATTTACCCCATTTTACAGTTTGGGTGAATACAGTGGAGGGATCGGAAGTCTGATCATCTGTTTTGTGCCACGTATTTTGATCGGTGTAGTACCGTTTTATGTTTACCGTCTGGTTAAGAAGCTTTCAAAAAACAATGGAGTATCCTCTGTTGGACTGATTGCGGCAGGACTTTCCGGAGCACTGACCAATACGCTTCTTGTCATGAATCTTATTTTTGTATTTTTCAGAAATGATTATGCGGCAGCCAATGGTATTACCGTAAAGGCGGTATATGGATTTATTCTGAGCATTATCGGAATCAATGGGATTCCGGAGGCGATTGTAGCGGCGGTGATCACGCTGGTACTTGGGAAAACACTGATGAAAAAAGGGGTACAGGAAAGATTAGGAGTGTAAAAAATGATACTTGCGATTGATATAGGAAATACAAATATTGTACTTGGATGTGTGGATGACAACAAAACCTATTTTATCGAAAGACTTTCCACGATCAAGACAAAGATGGAACTGGAATATGCGATTGATATCAAGATGGTTCTGGATATTCACGGAATCAAACCGGAGAAGCTGGAAGGAGCGATCATCAGCTCGGTAGTTCCGCAGATTACATATGTTGTAAAAGAGGCGGCAGAAAAGATTCTGAAAAAAGAGACACTGGTCATCGGACCTGGCGTGAAGAACGGACTCAATATCCTGATGGATAATCCGGCACAGCTCGGAAGTGATCTGGTGGCAAATGCAGTTGCCGGAATTGCAGAATACAAAGCACCGATGATGATTTTCGATCTGGGAACGGCGACAACAGTTAGTGTGATCGATGAAAAGAAAAATTATATCGGAGGCATGATCTATCCGGGAGTGAATATTTCACTGAACGCCCTGACGGAAAATGCATCCCAGCTTCAGGGAATCGGTCTGGAAGCACCGAAGCGGATTGTCGGAAAGAATACGATCGAATGTATGAAGAGTGGTGTTCTCTATTCCAGTGCAGCGGCGATCGATGGAATTATTGACCGGATTGAGGAAGCGATTGGACAGCCGATGACTGCAATCGCAACAGGTGGACTTTCCAAGAAGATTGTTCCGTACTGCAAGAGAGAGGTCATACTGGATGACGATCTGCTCCTGAAAGGACTTCTGATCATTTACCGGAAAAACAGATAACAGAAAGGTGACAGGGACGAGGACTTATAAAGTTTTCGCCCCTTTTATAAAAGGATGAATACTTACCGGATAACAGTTGCCTATGATGGAACGGCGTATCGTGGATGGCAGAGACAGGAGAATACGGAACTTACTGTACAGGGAATTCTGGAACGGCGGATTTCAGAAATTGTAGGGAAAAAGATGGTGGTCAGTGGTTCAGGAAGAACGGATAGTGGTGTACATGCGTTAGGGCAGGAGTGCAGTCTGTATCTGGAACAAGAAATTGATATGGACAGTTTTAAGAAGCAGTTAAATGCACTTCTCCCGGAAGATATCAGAGTGTTGGATATCAGCAGAGAAAAACGGGATTTTCATGCAAGAAAGAGTGCGGTCGGGAAATGCTATGAGTATCAGATCGATCTGCGTGACAAGATGGAAGTATTTCATCGGAAATACCGGTTTCATTTTCCACATCCGGTCGATATCGCTGCGATGGAAAAAGCAGCAGAGTATCTGATGGGAACCCACGATTTTTCCGCCTTTACGGATTTGAAAGAGGACAAAGATACGGTACGGACGATTTATGCGGTTGGGATCGTGTATGAAAAGGATACACTTACGTTATCGTGGATCGGAGATGGATTTTTATATCATATGGTCCGGATACTTACCGGAACGCTTCTGGATGTGGGAATCGGGAAAATAAAAGCGGAAGAGATACCGGAGATTCTGAAAGCGAAAGACCGGAAGAAATCTGGTTTTCCGGCACCGGCGAAGGGACTGTTTTTAGGTCGTGTTTTTTATACAGAAGCGGAGCTTAAAAAAGCGGTACAGAAGATCAGCGAAAAATAAAAACCAAAGAAATGGAGGAAAGAGAAGAGATGAAGTTTATTTCATGGAATGTAAATGGAATCCGTGCATGTGTGCAGAAAGGATTTATGGATTTTTTTAAAGAGGCAGATGCGGATATTTTCTGTCTGCAGGAGACAAAGATGCAGGAAGGGCAGCTTGTACTTGATCTGCCGGAATATCACCAGTACTGGAACTCGGCTGTGAAAAAAGGATACTCAGGGACTGCAATTTTTACAAAGAAAGAGCCGTTATCGGTTACTTACGGACTTGGGATAGAAGAACATGATCAGGAAGGGCGCGTGATCACACTGGAATTTGAGGATTTTTATTTTATTACCGTGTATACACCGAACTCCCAGAGCGAACTGGCAAGACTTGACTACCGTATGACCTGGGAAGATGCGTTTCTTGCTTATCTTAAGAAGCTGGAAGAGACAAAACCGGTGATCTTCTGTGGAGATTTGAATGTGGCACACAAAGAAATTGATCTGAAGAATCCAAAGACCAACCGGAAGAATGCCGGATTTACAGATGAAGAGCGAGCAAAATTCTCAGCACTTCTGGATGCGGGATTCATTGATACTTACCGCTATTTCTATCCGGATAAAGAAGGAATTTACTCCTGGTGGTCCTACCGGTTTAAGGCAAGAGAAAAGAATGCAGGTTGGCGTATCGATTACTTCTGTACATCAAAAGCACTGGAAAGCAGGTTGGAAGATGCGAAGATTCTGACAAATGTATTTGGGTCTGACCACTGTCCGGTGGAACTGGATTTTAAGTAGGGGTGAGATCGATAAGCTGCGACATCAAATTGTAAAAAAATAAACTGATCAGATTCACTTTTGTGCGATGGAAACTGATCAGTTTATTTTTTTACAATTTTTCGTTCAGGGATAGTGGATGATTCTGTTTGAGGGAATATATAAAATTCTGCCTGCATATAAATATACATGGGTAATTTAGCTTTTGGGATGAGGAGGGACATGTATGGAACGGATTGGAAGTATCTGGACGATGATAGTTCGGTATTTGCTGCTGGTGATGTTTGGTGGAGTGATTGTCTGGGTGTGCAATAGTGCAGGAATATCGATTTACGCAGATGATGGGGAGACACCAGATGGAGCAGAGCTGATCCGGTTTGATTTTCACAAGTCGGTAAATCAGGAGGTTGGGATCCCGGCAGGAATACCAGGATTTTTCACTTATTTTTATGAAGGAAAAGAATACCATTACGGATTCCGGTTTGACAGAAATGGGACAGGACCAGAGACAGAAAAGTTTGGTACGGCATATGTCTGGGCACCTTATACGGTTATTTATTATGACGCTGCAGGTGGTGAGATCGAGAATTACGGTACGGCAACAGCAGGCGGAAGAAGGCTGTTTGCGACAAGGGGAAATGGTGAAGAGCTTGAAGCCGGGCAGAATAAAGGAAAGAACAAAAGAAAATTTGCGGCAGACTATACTGTGTATGGGCAGAGCCTTCGGTTAAGTGAAGGATGTATGCCAACGGCAGTGAAAGACGGATATCGATTTGAAGGATGGTATGCGTGGACTGATGCTGGAGTTGTGCAGGAAAAAGAACTGGCAGAGCTTGCAAAACAGGAGCAGTATGGGACCCTTGAAGATGAGCTGAATGAGAAATATACGGAGCAGACAAAGCTTCTGGAAAACCGGGAATCCGAAAGATACCCGGCATCCAGTATTACACTTTACGCGAGGTGGGACAAGATCTGGGAGTAGGAGTTAGATATATCCGCCGTCCATACCCAGTATCTGCCCGGTAAGATAGGCAGGGGCATTTGCAAGCTGCCATGCGAGAAGCGCGACTTCTTCTGGTGTCCCGAAACGTCCGGCAGGGATTTCTTCTGCGAGGGCAGCTTTTTCTTCCGCATCCAGAAGATCGTTCATTACGGTATCGATGACACCACAGGCGATCGCATTGACCTGGATATTGCTTGGCGCAAGTTCCTTTGCAAGTGCGCGGGTAAGACCGTTCAGACCGGATTTGGCGGCAGAATAAGCGACTTCACAAGAAGCACCGACAGTTCCCCACATCGAAGAAATATTGATGATGCGTCCGGCTTTCTGATGGATCATGTAAGGAAGTGCTGCGCGGCAGCAGTAAAATGCGGAAGAGAGGTTAGTGGAAATCATTCGGTTCCATTCTTCAATGCTCATATCCGTCAGAAGTCCCATCCATGCGATTCCGGCATTGTTGATGAGTACGTCAAGACCGGAGCCGGACATTTCAATCTGGTCAAAGATACGTCCGACTTCGGATGGAACACCTACATCTCCTGGGAGGATTTCGCAGGAACCGGAGGTTTCCTTTGTGATAAAATCAGCAGTAGCCTGCAATTCACTGATGGATTTGCGGCAGTTTAAAAATACATGCCATCCCTCTTTTGCAAAGTGGATAGCGCAGGCTTTTCCGATTCCACGGGAAGCGCCGGTGACAAGAATCTGTTTTCTGTTCATTTATAAAAACTCCTTTTGCTATTTATAAGAATTACTTTACAGTTGTTTTTTTCTACATAATCAGACAATATTATACACTGATTTTCTTGTGATTTAAAGACGCTGGTGTTATGATAAATATTGAAAAAATGTCATACAGATGCAAGGAGGAAAAACATGGTACAGAAAGCCATTGATTTTGCCACCAAGGTACATGAAGGTCAGTATCGGAAGGGGACCGACAGACCGTATATTGTACATCCGATGGAAGTAGGAAAGATAGTATCCACGATGACACAGGATGAGGAGATCATCAGTGCAGCAATCCTGCATGATACGATCGAGGACTGTGAGGGTGTGGATGCAAATGTGTTAAAAGAGATGTTTTCAGCAAGAGTTGCGGGAATTGTATCACAGGAAAGCGAAGATAAATCCAAGACCTGGATGGAAAGAAAAAGTGCAACCATAGAAAGGCTTAAGACAGCACCAATTGAGGTTCAGATGATCGGACTTGCGGACAAGCTGTCGAATATGCGGGATATTGATCGGGATTATCCTGTATGTGGAGAGGAATTGTGGAACAGATTCCGAATGAAAGACAAAGCAACGATCGGATGGTATTATAAAGGCGTCAGAGAAGCATTACGGGAAGCATTTGCAGAGACGGAAGCATTTGCAGAATACTGTAGTCTGATTGACAAAAATTTTGGATAATAATGAGGTAGAAGAGAGGACAATCAAAGATGAAGAAGATTTTGATGTTAGGTACAGGTGGGACGATCGCATCCCGTCAGACAAAGGATGGACTGGCACCGGGACTGACACCGGAGGATATTTTATCTTATATTCCGGCTGTAAAAAATGTATGTGAGGTTCAGACAAAGCAGGTGTGTAATCTTGACAGCACGAATGTAACACCGGAACACTGGAAAATGATGGTAAAAGCAGTGGAAGACAATTATGCATATTATGATGGGTTTGTAATCTGCCACGGCACGGATACGCTTGCATATACAGCGGCGGCACTTTCTTATATGATACAGAATTCAGCCAAGCCGATTGTTGTTACAGGAGCGCAGAAGCCGATCAATATGGATGTGACAGATGCGAAGACAAATCTGCTGGACAGCTTTATTTATGCGGCGGATGATGATTCCCAGGGGGTCAACCTTGTATTTGACGGAAAGGTAATTGTCGGAACACGTGCAAAGAAAGAGCATGCAAAAAGTTATAATGCATTTTCGAGTATCAATTTTCCGTATCTTGCAGTTATTCAGGATGGTATCCTGGTCCGGTATATTCCGGAGATCCCGTGCCGCCATGCAGTTAAGTTTTATTATGATATGAAAGACAGTGTATATGTATTAAAGCTGATCCCGGGAATGAAGCCGGATATTTTGTCCTATCTGTTTGAACACTATGACTGTCTGGTAATTGAAAGCTTTGGCGTAGGTGGTATTCCGCAGACGCTTGTTCAGGAATTCTATCAGGAGATGGAAAAATGGTCAGGCAAGGGCAAATTTGTCGTGATGACAACACAGGTTGCCAACGAGGGAAGTAATATGACGGTCTATGAAGTCGGGAAAAAAGTTAAGCAGGATTTCAATATGATCGAAGCCTATGATATGACGCTGGAAGCAGTGATCACAAAGCTGATGTGGCTGATGGGAAGAGAAGAACAGGATATGCAGAAAGCATTTTACACGCAGATCAATCACGATATCCTTTTTACAAAGAGAGGATAAAGCAGGTGCAAATAAAAGAGGAAGGATTCCGGATGAATGGAACACCTTCCTCTTTTTGAATATTTAATTTTATCCGGTTAGATTTTTTCAAAGTCGCCGATCATGTCTTTGATCTCTTCCATGTGGCAGTCCGTCTCGCTTACGGTTTGTGCACATTTCAAAAGTTCGGCTTCGATGGCCTCGATATCTTTGTCAGCACCGATTGTTTTTTTGTAACGAAGTTGATGATCTACACTTGCCCAAAAATCCATTCCGATCGTGCGGATCTGGATTTCGGCGCGCATTGGAACTTTTCCCTCTGTAAAGAAAACCGGGATCTCAACGATCATATGATAGCTTCGATAACCGTTTGGCTTTGGTGCTTTTATGTAGTCTTTGATCTTAAGAACGGTAATGTCATCCTGTGAAGTGATCAGGTTGGCAATTGTATAAATGTCACTGATAAACGGGCAGATCACCCGGATTCCGGCGACATCGTCCAAATTCTTGACAATACTCTCCTCTGTAAATGGCAGATCACGTCTGCGCAGCTTTTCATAGATGCTGGCAGGACTTTTTACACGTGATTTGATAGATGAGATTGGATTGCGTCTGTTTACTGCTGAAAACTCATCATCAAGGACTTCCAGCTTTGTTTGGATCTCGCGGATCGCACAGCGATACTTCATCATCAGAACATCAAAGTTCTTATTATTATTGATAAAATCAGCCGGACTAATCGCATTTAGCCACTGTGATTCCAGCGCAGTGGGATGCTCAGAAGCCGGAATCAGGTTAAGTTGTGTCTCCATATGATTACTCCTCTTTATTCTGGTTGCTTATATTATTATAGCATATCTATGGTAAGGTGCATAGCATACAGAGTACGGAAATTGTTTTAAAAATAACAATCTTTTAAATGCTATGGAATCCTTTTCCGATGATCTCGCTGGTGTTGGAAATCAGAATAAAGGAAGAAGGATCATTTGTCTTGATAAAATTACGGAGTTTGATTGCCTGCTGACGGTTCAGCGCTGTAAAAATAATGTATTTATGTTCACCGGTAAAGGCTCCGTGTGCTTCACAGATTGTGGCGCCTCGGCCAAGTGAGTGGACGATGTAATCACAGATCGGTTCCGGATTACTGCAGACAACGTTGAAATATTTGGAAAGGTTCAGACTTTCGATAAAGCTGTCTACAAGGAAGGAACGGATGATCAGTCCGAAACAGGAATAAAGTCCTGTTTTTATGTCGAAGATAAAGAAACCTGCAACGGTGATCGCAACGTCTGAGCAAACCAGTGCACGTCCGATGTCAACACTTGTAAATTTTTTCAGGATCATGGCAATAATATCTGTACCGCCACTGGAAGATCCGATATTGAAGAGGATTGCAGAACCGAGTGCCGGGAGTGCAATCGCAAACATTACCTCAAGCATAGGCTGATTGGTAAATGGCTGGTTCATTGGAAAGATTCGTTCAAATAAAGAAAGCGCAAAAGAAAGCAGGACACTGCAGTAGGCTGTCTTTGCAACAAATTTTTTGCCGAGGATTATTGCGCCAAGAATCAGAAGTGACATGTTGGCAACGAATGAAAAGTCGGCAGCAGAAATAAGTCCGGTTTTGGCAATCAGTACGGCAAGACCGGTGATTCCGCCAAATGTGAAGTTGTTTGGAAACTTAAAAAAATAAGTCCCTACTGCGATCAGCAGAGTTGCTCCGCTCATTGCAGTAAAATTTTTGATTTTTTCTCTCATTTTATATTCCCCGATCGATTCATAAAGTTTTAGAAAACGGATGAAATACTGAAAAAATATCATCCGATTTCCGTTGGTATTGTAACGCCGAAAATGTATGAAGTCAACCGTTTTAGAGCATTTTCGCAATGTATACGATGATACGAAAATACGGGGATTTTCGTGCATGATACAGCGCCTGAAAGGACATACTAAAAGGCAAAAAGGAGGATGGATTATGGACCAATATATACCGGTTACAGATATTATTGCGCGGGAAATTCTGGACTCGCGCGGAAACCCGACTGTAGAAGTAGAGGTGCTTGCAGGGAGTCATTTTACAGGAAGGGCGATGGTTCCTTCCGGGGCATCGACAGGAAAATATGAAGCAATTGAGTTAAGAGACGGAAAACACCGCTATCAGGGACTTGGTGTCAGACGCGCCGTGGAGCATGTGAACGATCGAATCATCCGGGAAATTCTGGGAATGAACGTGCTGGAGCAGGCGAAGCTCGACCGAATGCTTCTGGAGCTTGACGGGACAGACAATAAGATCAATCTGGGAGCAAATGCAATGCTTGGAGTGTCTCTTGCAGCAGCAAGGGCAGCAGCAGATGCGCTGGAGATTCCGTTGTATCAGTATCTTGGCGGTGTAAATGCAAAGCAGATGCCGGTTCCGATGATGAATATCCTAAATGGGGGACGGCATGCGGATAATTCCATTGATCTCCAGGAATTTATGATCATGCCGGTCGGAGCAGTCTGCTTTGAAGAAGGACTTCAGATGTGCGCCGAGATCTATAAGATGCTTCGGGCGATTCTGGAAAAGTATGATTATCCGACCGCAGTCGGGGATGAAGGCGGATTTGCACCCAATCTGCCGGATGCGAAAGAAGCACTACAGATGATCATGCGCGCGATTGAAAAGGCAGGTTATAAACCGAAAGAGCAGATTGTGATCGCACTGGATGCGGCGGCGAGTGAGCTGTATGATAAAGAGAGAAAAGAGTATGTATTTCCGGGAGAGGCGAAGATGCACGGACATCGTGTGGCGCGATCGACGGAAGAGATGATTGATTACTATGAGGAGCTTGCAGGAGAATTTCCAATTATTTCCATTGAAGATCCGCTTGATGAAGAAGACTGGGGAGGTTGGGAGCTTCTGACGACGAGACTGGGACTGGATATGCAGCTTGTCGGAGATGACCTGTTTGTGACGAATGTGAAACGGCTGAACGCCGGCATTTTAAAGGAGATCGCAAATGCAATTCTGATCAAGGTGAATCAGATCGGGACTCTGACGGAAGCCATCGATGCGATCCAGATGGCGCAGAAGGCTGGTTATCAGGCAATTGTATCCCACCGGTCAGGAGAGACAGAGGATCCGTTTATTGCAGACCTTGCGGTGGCATTTAACACGGGACAGATCAAAACCGGAGCACCGTGCAGATCTGAGAGGGTGGCAAAATATAATCAGCTTCTTCGGATTGAGGAGAGACTTGGGAATATTGCCAGATATGAGAATCCATTTGTACGATTTTCATAAGATTTCCGGAAAACCCAGCTTCCGGGCAGGAGGTATTGAAAATAAAAGCAGTGCATGATATTATGCAGAGTATAAGAATGGGAAAAGGGATCACTTTCTAAGCGAACAGGGAGTGACCTCTTTTCGTGAGGATAATAAAAGGAGAACTGGAAAATGATCAGAAAAATAAAAGCAGAAGACAAAGAAATCTACATAAAAATGGCGCATGATTTTTACCGGATGCCAGCAGTGGATCATCCGGTTCCGGATTCTTATCTGGAAAAGACATTTGAAGAATGTCTGAAAAGTGATACCTATGCGGAACTGTTTATCCTGGAATGGGAAGGCAAGATCGCAGGCTATGGACTGATCGCCAAGACCTTTTCGCAGGAAGCAGGCGGGATGGTGTACTGGCTGGAAGAACTCTATATATTAGAGGAGTATCGTTCCAAAGGACTTGGAAGTGAGTATTTCAGATATATGGAAGAGCACAAAGAAGAGGGTGTGACAAGATTCCGTCTGGAAGTGGAAAAGGAGAATGAAAGAGCCTGGAAGCTGTATAAGAGACAGGGCTATGACTGGCTGGAGTATGATCAGATGATAAAAGAATTTTGCTAGAAAAATGTCAGAAAAAAGAAGAAGAAGTACTTGAAATGACTTTCTTTAAAAAAATGTAAAAAAATACTTGCATTTCTGTAAAGATTTGCTATAATAAGTTTGTTCGCTGTTGAGAACCAGAGCGAACAAACAGATGATGCGGATTGGTGTAATGGCAGCACAGCAGACTCTGACTCTGTTAGTAGAGGTTCGAGTCCTCTATCCGTAGTTCCTTAATTGAATAAGGACTTAACCGGACAGTTAGTTGTCCGGTACGGTTATCGGAGTGTGGCTCAGTTTGGTAGAGCGCTACGTTCGGGACGTAGAGGTCGCAGGTTCAAATCCTGTCACTCCGATTTGGTTTTCTGAAAATTTATAATGTTTTGTTCATTTCGATGGACAGAGATTAACAGATGATTGATGCGGATTGGTGTAATGGCAGCACAGCAGACTCTGACTCTGTTAGTAGAGGTTCGAGTCCTCTATCCGTAGTTTTTAATTGAATAAGAATTTAAGTTGGATATTCCGTTTGGAATATCCAATATATTTATTATCGGAGTGTGGCTCAGTTTGGTAGAGCGCTACGTTCGGGACGTAGAGGTCGCAGGTTCAAATCCTGTCACTCCGATTTTTGTATGTCTGAAGATAAGAATCTCTTTTGATGCAGATGTGGATTGAAGAATCCGGCTGTGTCAGAAGAGATTTTTATTCTTTCGTAACATTGTACGAAAAGGTGATGGAATCACAGGATGAGTTGTGATAAAATCGGGATAGAGCTGCTTTTGGGGAAAAGAATATGATTCTGACAGGCAGAGGAAAAAGATTGGAAAGAAGGAAAAGATGATGGAAAAATTTTCAGAGATGAAATATGTACGTCCAGATGGGGAAGCGTATATTCAGACCATCCAGAAAGAAACAAAGAACTTTAACGAGGCTGCAGATTTTGAAGGCGCGCATCAGGCATTTGTCGCAATCCTGAATGCAAACAGCCACTTTAATACGACACGCGTCATGGCAAGTATCCGCAACAGCCAGGATACCAATGATGAATTCTATCGAAAAGAGATGGAATATATTTTCGAGATCGAGCCACAGATTGATGTAGAAATGAAAAAATTCTATGAGAGTTATCTGAAGTCTTCTTACAGAACAGAGCTTGAAAAAGAGTTCGGAGAAGTTTATTCCAGACAGGCAGAGAACAAAGTCCGGCTTACCGATCCGTGTAATGCCGATCTGCAGATCCAGGAGAACAAACTGGTTCAGAAGTATTTCCAGGTTGCAGCGGCACCGGTTACAGATTTTCATGGAGAACAGCTTGGGTTCTATGGTCTGTTAAAGATGATGGAGGATACCGACAGAAGCATCCGTAAAGAAGCTTTTGAAAAGTGGGCAGAGCTGTATAAATCGATTTCGGATAAACTGGATTCCCTTTATACGGAACTGATCGGAATCCGTCAGCAGATGGCAAAGAACCTTGGATTTAATGGATATGCCGAGATGATGTATCAGAAGATGGAAAGATTTGAATATACGCCGGAGGATGTGGCAATATTCCGTAAGCAGATCCGGGAGCATATCGTACCGCTTTGTCAGAAACTTTATGAGGAACAGAAAGAAAGACTTGGCATCGAAGAATTAAAATACTATGACGAAAGTCTTACCTATCCGGATGGAAATGCAGTTCCGGAGGGAACGGAAGAAGAACTTCTGGAAAAGGCGAGAACCATGTATCATGAGCTTTCCAAAGAGACAGGAGAGTTCTTTGATTTTATGATGGAATACCGTCTGTTTGATCTGGAAGGAAGACAGGGAAAACAGCAGGGCGGCTACTGTGACTTTATGGAAGAATATAAGGCACCGTTCATTTTTGCAAACTTTAATGGAACCAATGCAGATGTCAATGTCCTTACCCACGAAGCAGGACATGCCTTTGAGGCATACACAGCGTCACGCAATATTCCGGTATTATCGCAGACATTCAGTACCGCAGAGATCAGCGAGATCCATTCGATGGCAATGGAATATTTCACATTGCCATGGATGCATCTGTTCTTCGGAGAAAATGCAGAAAAACAGAAAAAAGCATACCTGTGGGATTCGCTGGAAGCAATGCCATACATGGCATGCGTAGATGAATTCCAGCACCGTGTATACGCTGAAAATCTGACCGATGCAATGGAAAGAAGAAAAGTATGGCACGAACTGGAAAAAATCTATCTCCCATGGAGAGATTATGACGGCAATGAATTCTTGGGACAGGGCGGATTCTGGATGCAGAAACAGCACCTATTCATGTGCCCGTTCTATTATATTGATTACGCCGTATCCCGTGTAGGAGCCCTCGAATACTACGGAAAAATGCAGGAAGACCTGGAAAGTGCATGGAAAGATTACTACGCCCTCTGCCGCCAGGGCGGAAGCAAAGGCTACCACGAACTCCTCAGAATTGGAAACTTAAGCGACCCATTCAAAGAAGGAACCATCTACAACGTTCTGAAAAAATTGAACCTGATTTAAGTGAAAGAAAACTGAAAAAACATGATATCGATTACATAATCTTATTGCATGTATTGGAGGGACAAGGTATAATTTGCTTATAAGAGTATGGGATCGAAGATTATTATCTTCACAGCCTATAACTTTGCATCCAAGAGGATTATAAAGAGAGGAATCGAATATGGAAAAGATCTATGACGTAACCGCCTTAGGCGAACTGCTAATTGATTTTACAGAAAATGGAACAAGTGCACAGGGCAATCCGCTTCTGGAAGCCAATCCGGGAGGCGCACCATGCAACGTACTCGCCATGCTTGAAAAGCTTGGAAAAAAGACCGCATTTATCGGAAAAGTTGGAAAAGATATGTTTGGTGAGCAGCTGAAGAGAGCGGTTGAAGAAGTTGGAATCGATACACGGAATCTGGTAATGGACGAAGAGGTACATACGACACTTGCATTTGTACATACCTATCCGGACGGTGACAGAGATTTTTCTTTTTACCGGAATCCGGGAGCAGATATGATGCTGAAAAAAGAAGAAGTGGATGAAGATCTGATCCGTTCGGCAAAGATTTTTCACTTTGGAACCCTTTCCTCTACCCATGAAGGTGTAAGAGAAGCAACAAGATATGCAATTGACGTGGCAAAAGAAGCAGGATGTATCGTAAGTTTTGACCCGAACCTTCGCCCACCGCTCTGGAAATCATTGGATGATGCAAAGGCTGAGATCGAATATGGTCTTTCAAAGTGTGATATTCTGAAGATTTCAGATAATGAAGTGGAATTTCTTTTTGGAACAACAGATTATGATGAAGGAGCAAGACTGATCCGCGAGAAATATCAGATCCCGCTGGTTCTCATTACTCTTGGAAAAGACGGAAGCCGTGCATATTACAAAGACCTCAGGGTAGAAGTTACGGGATTTGTACAGGAGCATACGATCGAAACTACCGGTGCAGGGGATACATTCTGTGCCAATTCGCTGGATTATATTCTGGAGCATGGAATGGAAGATCTGACGGAAGAGGATTTAAAAGAGCTTCTCACATTTGCAAATGCGGCAGCTTCCCTGATCACCACAAAAAAAGGAGCGCTTCGGGTAATGCCGACCAGAGAAGAAATCCAGGAATTTATGCAGAATGCATAGAAAAGGAAGCGGAAAAGCAATATAAAATACCCTGTTGAGAGACAGAAGAGAATAACCTCTGCTTGACATCTTGTCCGGCAATGGGAAAAGGGTTGGCGCGGATTAGGCAGACAGCCACAGAGTAAAGAGAAAAATGTAATATAATAACCGGACAGATTAGTGATGAATCTGCCCGGTTATTTTAGTACATAAAATTTCATTGTAACTGTTCAGAGCCAACCTCCAAAATGCTACGCATTTCGTCGGTGTGGCGTATCCGCTAAATAAAATTTCAAAAACAGTCTTAAAAATGCAAGCATTTTACACATGTTTTATGAAATTTTATTTGGCTCTGAACAGTTACATTTTATTTTTTCTTGTTCCAGATATGAACCCCTGCAAGGATTCCACCAATATACAGGATACTGATGAGTACCGTCGGATTCTCATGCAGACTGTATACTACAGCTACAATTGCAGCAAGGATCACTGTCAGCATAAAGGCATTCATAATCCGTTTTTCGCGGATGTTGCGTTCCTGCACCTGGAGCTCATGACGCTTTTCTTCAAGCTTCAGATACTCAAGAAGCTGGTCATCCGGAATTTTTTCCAGGATATATTTTTCACGCAGATAGTTCAGTTCTTTTGCTGTATGGAAAATGTGGTGGTGGAAACTTTTCTTTTCTCCGGTAAACGGATCTTTTTCGGAATCGTCAGAAGATTTGAAATCTTCCGATGAAAAATCCGTGTAAGTATTCTTTTTTTCCTCAGATGAAATGGTTTCTGTTTCAGAGGAATCTGGTTCCGGAGCTGGAGCTTCTTTGGGTGGTACATCAGTGGCTGTATGGATGTCTCCGGATTCGGAAACTGGTTCTGTAGAAAGCTTTGGATCAGAATCGGCAGATTCTGAGAAAGCTAAAATTTCAGACATATCTTAACCTCCTTCGATCATGAAAATGATCGGTTTTCTTTTCTTATAGAATACCAGTTTCGTATAAAAATTTCAATCGACAGCGAGAAGGAAATGTCTGCTGAGGATTATAAGAAAATCTCATTTGGCTTTCGTCCAGATAACAGATTTTTCATTTTCAGAGATGCGGCAGCCAAAAAGACAGGGTTTAGCTTCCGGATACCTTTTGGACAGGCGGCGATACATCCCATACAACTGATACATTTGCTGCTATCGCCGGTTCGGATATTATTTTTATTGATTGCACCTGTTGGGCAGGCATCGGCACATTTTCCACAGCCAGTGCAGGAAGCACTTGCTTTTGGAACAACATTCAGGTTGCCAAGGCGTTTATACTCATGACTGCCAGGCACGAAATAATCAGTAGACAATTCTTTTTCAGAGGAAAGTTTTTCGAGTATTTCTTCTGCAAATTTCTTTAACTCTTTGCTATCTTTTTCGTCTGGTCGTCCACTGCCGAATTGGCGCATGATAGAATGTTCTGCAACAGCTGCAACGGAGGCGATAACATTGAAACCGCATAACTCGGCGGTATCTTTTAACTGGATCAGACCATCGTCATATGCGCGATTTCCATATACGGCAATAACTACACAATTTGCATGGTTCCCTTGTATCTCTTTCAGCCTTTCAATGGCGATATCAGGAATAACGCCTTCGAATACAGGAGCTGCGATGACAGCAAGTGAATCAGAAGGGACTGTTACATCTGAAAAGCTGACATCGTGCCGGATAAGATTCACGGTATTTGTAATATTTCCCAGATAGCAGCTGATCTGGTCTGCAACTTTTTTGGTCCCTCCGGTAGGACTAAATGTAATTTCTACAACTGGATATGTTTTCATTTTTTACTCCTTTGGTGTAATTTTTGAATTTACAACAAGACTATCATTTCATAGATGTAATGTCAATATTTACACCTATAGAAAAATATGATAAGCTAAAATGAAATCAAAGGAGGAAGTCAGAGTATGCAGTTATCAATAAGGGCATCGCTTGCAATCCATTGTCTGATACTGGTCAGCGAATTTGGAGAGACGGATAAGATCACAAGTGAAAAGATTGCTTTATCAACGGGAACGAATCCGGTAGCGATACGCAGTATCATGAGTGCTTTAAAAAAAGCTGGAATCCTTAATGTGAAAAACGGTACCGGTGGAACGACTTTAAATATGCCGCCGGAAGAAATTACAGTATACAGAATCTGCAATGCCGTGAAACCGCAGTTCTGTAAAAATATATTTCACGTACATACCAAAGCTTCTAAATTGTGTCCAGTTGGACGTAACATCCGGGCGGTTTTGCAAAACTCCTATTCTAAATTTGAATCTGCATTGGAAGACAGCCTGAAGACAGTTACGCTTGCAGATATGATCCGGGATTATCATATGCAGCTAGAAAAAGAGAAATAATCTTTGTCAGTTGGAATTGTCAAAAAAAGAAAAATTTTCTATAATAAAAAGTGGAATAAGGATGTGTATACAGCATTTTTTATTTAACAGGAAATTCTGAAGGAACTTCCTGTTAAATAAAAGGCACCGTGTGCCGGAGATGTGCACTCGCGCGAAGATGAAGGATGTCGCAAGCGGTCTACGCTCCGCTTCGGTCGTTGCTTAACGAGCACCACTGGCGCTCAGCAACGCGCTCGGCGCGAGAATGTGCCAAGGTACATTCTTTTTTTAAGAAAATAAGAGTACGAGGAACAAAGGATGAATGAAAAATTAAAAGAAATGAGAGAAGCATGGAAAAATCTGTATGGTTCATTGTTCAAATGGATCGTTTTGTCCGGGGTAATCGGAAGTCTCATCGGACTGATCGCCAGCGGATTTTCCTATGCGATTGTATGGGTGACTTCGTTTAGACAGGCAAATCCGATGATCATTCTTGGGCTACCGCTAGGAGGTCTTTTGATCGTCTGGCTGTACAAAATTACCGGGCAGGAGAAGAACTCTGGAACGAACCTGGTTCTGACAGTAGTCCGGTCGGATGAGGAAGAGGTTCCGGGATGGGTGACACCACTGATCCTGATATCGACAGCGATCACACATCTGTTTGGAGGATCTTCCGGACGAGAGGGTGCAGCGCTTCAGTTTGGAGCAAGTGTAGGAAATGTATGTGCGAAATATCTGCATTTGAATGAGAGTGACAAGAAGATCATCATTCTGGCAAGTATGAGTGCCGCATTTTCAGCACTTTTCGGGACACCGATGGCGGCGGTTGTATTTCCAATGGAAGTGATCAGTGTTGGTGTGATGTATTATGCCGCGCTGGTGCCATGTGTATTTTCTGCATTTGCCGCACAGGGGATTGCGCTGCTTCTGAAAGTGAGGACCGTTACTCCGCCGTATTTGGTAGAATCGGTTCCGAATTTTTACAGTGTGGATTCGATCAAAGCGATCATTCTGGCAATTGCGTGTGCGCTTGTCGGAGCACTGTTCTGTATTGTGCTGCATAATGGGGAACATTATCTGAAGAAATGGTTTCCGAATCCGTATGTGCGTGTGGTTGCAGGGGCAGCAGGAGTGATCATTTTGTATTTTGCACTCAGAACGGATGCCTATCTGGGGCTTGGAACAGGTGTGATCCAGGCAAGCTTTAAAGAGACGGCAGGACCACAGATGTTCCTTCTGAAAATGCTGTTTACGGCACTGACGCTCTGCGCCGGATTCAAGGGTGGGGAGATCGTACCGTCACTGTTTATCGGGGCGACACTTGGTTCTTTTATGTCTACGATCCTTGCAGCACCGACAGATATCTGTGCGGCATGTGGAATGGTTGGTGTCTTTTGTGCAGTTACAAACAGTCCGATCACATCTCTTTTGATTGCAGCAGAGTTGTTTGGATTTAACGGGATGCCGTTTTACTGTATTGTGGTTGCGGTAAGCTATCTGCTTTCCGGATATTACAGCTTATATAAGGAACAGAAAATTGTTTATTCCAAAACAGAGAATAAATACGTGGATAAACATACGAAATAATCAAAAAACAAAAAGAAACAAAGTGAATTGATGATTTAAAAGCAAAAAAGCTGACAATTAACGAGAAAAAATTAAAAATAGAAGAAAATACTTGAAAAAGTAAAGAACGTGTGCTAATATCTAAAAATAATTTAGTAAAGCAAAGCGATGAAAGAGACTCTTGCTTCTGGAACTTGACAGGAATACGGCGTCACCGACTGAGAGCGCTGTTTGAGGAATGAGGCGAAGGGAACACTCTGGAGCAGATTATCTGAATGGAAAGCACAGGTGCTTTAGTAGGGTAATACGGTTCATGCACGTTACGTATGTAAGAGAGGAATCCCAAAGGATTCAATGCGGGTGGTACCGCGGATCATCAGATTATCCGTCCCGGAATACGAAAAAGTATTCCGGGGCTTTTTTATTTCATAGGAAATTCCGAAGGAACTTCCTATGAAACAAAAGGCACTGCGTGCCGGAGATGCGCACTCGCACGAAGATGAAGAATGTCGCAAGCGACCGCGCTCGGCGCGAGAATGTGCCGAGGCACATTCTTTCTTAGTGCCATGTACATCAAAAAACAATCCGGAATACGAAGTTGACAAAAGCAAAACATATTTTAGGAGGATTGTGACATGGAATTTATGACAGGTGTAAAAGAAAAAGAAACGCTGGAGCTTAGTGGATTACTGGAAGAGGGAAGACTTGGAGAAGAAGTGAAGGTAAATGGAGCCGTTCATACAATTCGTGACATGGGAACAGTCGCTTTCGTGATTCTGAGAAAACGGGAAGGTCTGGTCCAGTGTGTATACGAAGAAGGCGTTACAAAATTTAACTTGAAAGATTTAAGAGAAGCCGCTACAGTAGAAGTAACAGGAAAACTGACCGAATCAGAGAAGGCACCGAACGGAATTGAAATCCGTCTGAGTGAGATAAAAGTACTCAGTATGCCAAAAGACAGCCTTCCACTTGCTGTTTCAAAGTGGAAACTGAACACTTCCCTGGAAGCGAAGCTGAACTATCGTTCCATTTCTCTTCGGAACGTAAGGGAAAGAGCGAAGTTTAAAATTCAGGAAGGAATCGTAAGAGGATTCAGAGAGTTCCTGTATAAAGAAGGTTTTACAGAAATTCATACCCCGAAGATCGGAGCAAAAGGAGCAGAAGGAGGATCTAACCTCTTCCGACTGGATTATTTCCATCGTCCGGCAGTGCTGGAACAGAGTCCACAGCTGTACAAACAGATGATGGTTGGTGTTTTTGACAGAGTATTTGAGACAGGGCCGGTATTCAGAGCAGAAAAACACAACACCAAGCGTCATCTGAACGAATATACCAGTCTGGATTTTGAAATGGGTTATATCGACAGCTTTGAAGATATCATGGTGATGGAAACGGGCTTCCTTCAGTATACGATGGAGCTTCTGAAAAAGGATTATGCGAAGGAACTTAAAATCCTGGACGTGACACTTCCGGATGTCTCTAAAATTCCGGCAATCCGTTTTGATGAGGCAAAGCAGAAGATTTCAGAAAAGTACGGACGTAAGATCCGCAATCCATTTGATCTGGAACCCGAGGAAGAGCATCTGATCGGACAGTACGCAAAAGAGGAATGGGGTTCTGATTTTGTATTTGTAACCTACTATCCGTCAAAGAAGCGTCCGTTCTATGCAATGGACGATCCACAGGATGAGAAATTCACACTCAGCTTTGACCTTTTGTTCCGTGGACTTGAGATCACGACCGGAGGACAGAGAATCCATGACTACGACATGCTGATGGAAAAGCTTGCAAAGCGGGGAATGACGGAAGAAGGACTGGAGACCTATCTGGATACATTCAAACATGGTATGCCGCCGCATGGAGGTCTTGGAATCGGAATGGAACGTCTGACAATGCAGCTTCTTGGTGAAGATAACGTCCGTGAGACAACCCTCTTCCCGAGAGATTTAAGCAGACTTACTCCGTAGAGACGAAGCTCCCTGGCTGGCAGGTAAAAAAGGAAGCTGACAAGAGGCAGCGGGGGAGGTCAAAATGAGACGAAGATGTTCCTTATGTGGAGGAAAATTAAACGGAAATATCTGCACAGAGTGTGGGCTTGACAATTCAAAGAATGACGATCAGTATGTGACACTTGGAAATTCCGGTCATGAAGAATCGCTGACACATATACATACGGAAGCGGAAAAGCCGTATGAAGGAAAGACCATGACTCGGGAAAATGTGCGTAAGGCGAAGAATGCAGATAAAAATGCAAAGAAAGCAGCTGCAAAAAAGGCGTCAAAGAATGCGGCATCAGGAAAAGTAAATCCGGCGGGGAATGGATATTCTGCAGCAAATGTGAGCTACAATACCGTAGGCACAAGCTATAGCCAGACAGGAAACCAGAGTTACAGTTATACATCATCTTCAATGCAACAACGCAGCAGACCGGTAAAAAAGAAAAGGAAGCTTGGAAAGTTTCTGATCGGCTTTGTGATCATTGCAGCATTTGCAGGTGAGCTTGGCGAAACGATCAGCGATGAAGTTCAGCATTATTTTGATGACTATACTCATGATGACAGTGACAGCTACACCGAGGAAGATCCATACAGTGATTTGCAGGAAGTGATGCCGGAAGAAGGAGAACTTTATGAAGTAGACCTGACAGCCGGAATTTATAAAGGCGGTGTACATCTTCCGCAGGGAACCTATACACTGACCTGCAAAAGTGGAAGTGGTCAGGTAGAGCTGACAGACAGCAAAAATAATATCTGGGTGCAGTACAATTTTGGTGATGACTACGATAATACGGAAGAAGAAGTCAGTGACTTTGAAGTATTTCCGGGATGTTATGTGATAGTAGAGGATACACTGGAGCTTCACATGACAGCAGAGAATGCACAGATGAATCTGACAGCAATTGCAAATCCGCTTACAGAATCGAAAACCGTATCGGATAAATTTACAGTAGGAAAAGACGTACCTGCAGGTGTCTATGATGTGAAATGTGTGGAAGGTTTTGGGATTTTTGATTACGACGTAACAGTAAGCGCCGGATACGAAAATTATATGGGAATGCTGATCGGTAATGAAGAGTCGGGATTTCCACAGGAGCTGAAAAATATTGTCCTGATCGATGGAACAGAAGTTGATCTGGAAGGACTTACAGTAGAACTTACACCGAGTGAGTGGATTGAATCGGAGGAGTACGAAAGCTTTTACGATAATTATTATTAGAAAGGACGAGTACAATGGCAAACAAGATTTCGGATGAAACAATCGAATACGTTGGAATCCTGGCAAAGCTGGAGCTTTCTGACGAAGAAAAAGAGCAGGCAAAGAAAGATGTGGAAACCATGCTTGATTATATTGATACCCTGAATGAACTGGATACAGAAGGAATTGAACCGATGTCACATGTATTTCCGGTAAATAATGTATTCCGTGAGGATGTAGTGACAAATGGAGACAATCACGAAGCAATGCTGGCAAATGCGCCGCAGCAGAAAGAACAGAGCTACAAAGTACCTAGAACATTCGCATAGGAGGAAATCGAAAGATGGATTTGAAAGGTCTTACTGCCGTTGAACTTGGAAAAAAGATTCAGGCAAAAGAAGTTACAGTAAAAGAAGCAGTGGAAGCCTGCTTCGCACAGATTGATAAAGTAGAAAAAGAAGTCAACAGTTTTGTATCACTTCAAAAAGAAGCTGCCTTAAAAAGAGCGGAAGAAGTGCAGAAGCTGATCGATGACGGAACACTGAGCGGACCGCTTGCAGGAGTACCGGTTGCGATCAAGGATAACATGTGTACGGAAGGTGTGACGACCACCTGCAGTTCAAAAATTCTGAGTAATTTTGTACCGACATTTTCAGCAGAAGCAGTTCTGAACCTGGAAAAAGCAGGTGCAGTTGTGATCGGAAAGACTAATATGGATGAATTTGCGATGGGAAGCACGACTGAGACTTCTTATTATGGAGAGACAAAGAATCCGTGGAATCTGGAGCATGTACCGGGTGGATCTTCCGGTGGCTCCTGTGCGGCAGTTGCGGCTCTGGAAGTACCATATGCTCTTGGATCTGACACCGGCGGATCGATCCGTCAGCCAAGTTCTTACTGCGGAATCGTTGGAATCAAGCCAACCTACGGAACGGTATCTCGTTATGGACTGATCGCTTACGGATCATCTCTTGACCAGATCGGACCGGTTGCAAGGGACGTAACCGACTGTGCGACGGTTCTTGAGACCATCGCATCCCATGATGTAAAAGACAGCACTTCGGTAGAACGCCAGGACACGGATTTTACGAGTGCGTTGGTAAACGATGTAAAAGGGATGAAGATCGGTATTCCAAAAGATTATTTTGGAGAAGGTCTGGACGAAGAAGTGAAAAAACCGATTCTGGAAGCCGCAGAGGTTCTGAAAAATGCAGGAGCTGAGATTGAAGAATTTGATCTTGGACTTGTAAAATATGCGATTCCGGCTTATTATGTCATCGCATCAGCAGAGGCAAGCTCCAACCTGTCCCGATTTGACGGTGTGAAATACGGATACCGCACAAAGGATTATGAAGAGCTTCACCAGATGTACAAAAAGACCCGCTCCGAGGGCTTCGGACCGGAAGTAAAGCGCCGTATCATGCTTGGGTCTTTCGTACTCAGTTCCGGATATTATGATGCTTATTATCTGAAAGCACTCCGTACAAAAGCACTGATTAAAAAGGTATTTGACAGTGCATTTGCAAAATATGATATGATCCTGGCGCCGGCAGCACCGACGACAGCACCGAAGCTTGGAGCTTCCTTAAGTGATCCGATCAAAATGTATCTGGGCGACATTTATACGATTTCCGTCAACCTGGCAGGACTTCCGGGGATCAGTATTCCAGTTGGACGGGATGCGAAAGGACTTCCGGTTGGAATGCAGCTCATCGGAGACTGCTTCCAGGAGAAAAAGCTTTTTCAGGCAGCTTATACCTATGAGTGCCTGACAGAGAAAAAATGGGTATCTATGTACGACAAAACAGAAGCAGCCGGAAAGGGGGAAGCATAGATGTCAAAGCAGTATGAAACCGTAATCGGTCTGGAGGTTCACGTAGAACTTGCAACAAAGACAAAAATTTTCTGTGGATGCAGTACCGCATTCGGGGGTGCACCGAATACACATACCTGCCCGGTATGTACCGGTATGCCGGGCTCCCTTCCGGTATTAAATAAAAAAGTAGTAGAATATGCGATGGCAGTAGGACTTGCGACAAACTGTAAGATCACACAGGTGTGCAAATTCGATCGTAAGAATTATTTCTATCCGGATAACCCGCAGAACTATCAGATTTCACAGCTCTATCTGCCAATTGCGAGAGACGGCTATGTAGAGATTGAAGTCGGAGAGCAGAAGAAAAAAGTCCGGATCCATGAGATGCATATGGAAGAGGATGCCGGAAAGCTGATCCATGATGAGTGGGAGGACTGCTCTTTAGTCGATTATAACCGAAGTGGGGTTCCGCTGATCGAGATTGTATCGGAGCCGGATATGCGTTCGGCAGATGAAGTCATTGCTTATCTGGAAAAATTGCGTATGATCTGCCAGTATCTGGGAGCATCGGACTGTAAGCTTCAGGAAGGATCCATGCGAGCAGACGTCAATCTTTCGGTTCGTGAAGTAGGTGCTTCTGAGTTTGGAACACGTACTGAGATGAAGAACCTGAACTCCTTTAAAGCGATTACACATGCGATCGAGGGAGAGAGACAGAGACAGATCGAACTCATCGAAGAAGGAAAGAAAGTCATTCAGGAAACCAGAAGATGGGATGATAATAAAGAATATTCTTATGCAATGCGTTCCAAAGAGGATGCGCAGGACTATCGCTATTTCCCGGAACCGGATCTGGTGCCGATCGTGATCAGTGATGAATGGATCCAGAAGATCAAAGACCAACAGCCGGAGCTGAGAAATGAAAAACTTGCACGTTATGAGAAAGATTATGATATTCCACGTTATGATGCGGAGCTCATTACCGGAACGAAGAAGATGGCAGATCTCTTTGAGGCAACCTGTGCAATCTGCAACAAGCCGAAAAAGGTGTCCAACTGGCTGATGGTAGAAACCATGCGTCTGTTAAATGAAAACGGACAGGAGCCGGCAGATATTAAATTTTCACCGGAGAACCTTGCAAAACTGATCGAACTTGCAGATGCGGGAACCATCAACAGTTCTGTAGCAAAAGAGGTATTTGAAAAGGTATTTGCAGAGGATGTGGATCCGGAAAAATATGTAGAGGATCACGGACTGAAGACCGTCAACGATGAAGGTGCACTCCGCACACTTGCGGAAGAAGTGATTGCAAAGAATCCAAAGGCAGTAGAAGATTTCAAGGGTGGAAAAGAAAAAGCCCTTGGCGCATTGGTTGGACAGATCATGAAGGCAATGAAAGGAAAAGCAAATCCGGGTATGGTTAATGAACTGCTCAGAGAAATGCTGAAATAAAAAAATAGAAATAAAAAAATCGTCCGGTTATCACGGAGTAAAATGTGATAATCGGACGTTTTTTATTACATATACTGTATCTGTTCTTTCGCCGGTTTCGATGCCGGATTCGCAAAGAACTGTTCTTTTTCTGTCACTTCCAGCACTTTCCCCTGATCCATAAAGATCACCTGATCGGCAATTCGCTTTGCCTGAGCCAGATTGTGGGTGACAATAACAAAGGTATATTGTTTTTTTAATTCAAGAAGAGTTTCTTCGATTGCAATTGTATTTTTCATATCCAGTGCGGAGCAAGGTTCGTCAAGAAGCAGTATTTCCGGACCAGCACAGAGACTTCGTGCGATAGCAAGACGCTGCTTCTGACCGCCGGATAATTTGAGGGCGGATTTTTTCAGTTGATCTTTGACCTCATCGTAGAGTTTTGCTTTCTGCAGAGACTCTGTAATTTTCTCAGCAATCTCTTTCTTATTACGGACACCGTGGTATTTCAGTACATAAGACAGATTCTTTTCGATACTGTGCGGGAAAGCGATCGGCTGTTGGAAAACCATGCCAATACGTCTTCTGAGTTTTTCTTTCGGAAGAGATTTGATGTCGGTTCCTTCTAAAGTAATTGTTCCTGAGAGATAGCCGCCTTCTTCTTCTACCATCCGGTTCAGGGTTTTCAGAAAAGTTGTTTTTCCGCAGCCGGACTGACCAACGATGGCTGTAATCTGTCCTTTCGGGATCGTCAGGTTGATTCCGTGAAGAATTTCGTGTTTTCCAAATCCACATTTTAGATTTTCTATATTCAGCATATCAGTTGTCCTTTCGTAGATAGGTGATAAATTTACATATTAACTGGATGATGAGCAGGAAGAGCATCAGTACAAATGCGGTTCCATAAGCATAATCCAGAGAAAATCCGTTGTTCACAAGGATATACAGGTGATATGGAAGTGACATGAACGGATCGGAGAGAGAATGCGGAACATCTGCCTGCATGACAGCTCCGGTGTATAAAATCGGTGCAACGGCACCCATGCCGTATGCCATTCCAAGCGCAACGGTTCCGAGAAGCTCTACAGAGCAGACCGGAAGGATCAGTTTCCGGAGGGCATACTCACGGGAAAGTCCGAGACTTAGGGAGTTCTTCATATATTCACGCCCCTTCTCTTCCAGAATCTTTTCTGCTCGGATTGCAACAAAAGGAATGATCATTGCTGCAACACACAGTGCCGAACACAGAAGGCTGCGGTTAAGTCCAAAACGGTAGATCAGAAGCGTATATCCAACCAGCCCGAACAGGATCGAAGGGATTCCGGAAAGTCCGGTGATCGCCATATTTACAAGGACGGAAAATCGTTTTCCGGTGCTGTAAAATACAAGATAAATGGCAGCGCCGATACCAAGGACACCGCCGATCAGTGCGGAAAGTGCGCCAAGGTAAATGGAACCCATCAGTGCCGGATAGATACCGCCTGCAGTTCCAAGTGGAACACCGGCAGGCTTGTCCAGAAGGAAGGACAGGCTAAATACTTTTTTCCCTTTCCAGAAGACATAAAGGAAAAGGAAGAGTGTAACAACGATCACGCAAAGTCCGAGTATACTGAGAATCAGGCGTGTGAAAAATTTCTGCAGTTTAGTTCTCATGGGTGGCAAGCCTCCTTTTCAGAAGATAGCTGATACCGAGTACGATGAAAAGAATCACAAGCAGCACAGCGTTTGCAACGTAAAGTACGGAGAGGTGAAGGCTTCCGTATTCAATACTTCCCATTTCCAGTGCGGTGAGGGCAGGAAGTGTCTGACCACGTCCAAGGAGTTTGGGATAAATCGGGGAATTACCGATTACCATCATGACTGCCATTGTCTCGCCAAGTGCGCGGCCGAATGCCATCATTGCACCTGCAATGATTCCCGGCCGGATTGTCGGAAGAATAAAATGCAGCAGGGTAAATTCTCTGGAGAATCCAAGTGTGATCGCACTGAACTCGTAAGTCTTTCGTGCAGTCTGTAAAGATTCATGACAGGTGGAAATAACGAATGGTAAAAGCATGATCCCCAGCACGATCCCGGCTGCCAAGATACATTGACCGGCTGCCATATGGAGGTGGGTGGCAAAGGCTTTTACAAGAACCGTAAGTCCGATAAATCCGAAGATGACGGACGGGATTCCTGCAACCAGATCGATGAACGCAAGGAATATGGATGCCACCTTTTTCGGAAGGTAATAGTCCAGAAAGCAGGCACAGGCAACGCCGAAGATGAGTGCGAGGACAACTGCGATCGCTGAGACATAAAGGGTACCGGCAATCGCAGGTAAAAGTCCGTACTGCGGTTTCTGACTGACAGGGCGCCATTCAGTGGTAGGCAGGAACATTTTGATTCCAAGTTGTGAAATGGTAGGAATACTTTCCTTCACAATATGGATCATCATGACTGCCATCAGTGCCGTTACGAGAAAGGCAGCCAGATAAATGATTCCTTTGCTGAATTTATCTGAAAGTTTCTTAAACATAGTAAATCCTTTCTAGGTATGATGCAGGACAGACAGCGCTGTCCGGATACAAATCAAAATTGACCCCTGGGATTAACCAGCGACATATAGCAAGAAAAAGGGGTGTGTCTTTGCACACCCCTTCAATATCGGAAGATTATTTCATAGGAATGAATCCCATATCTTCTACAGTTTTCTGTCCTTCATCACCAAGAACGTAATCAATGAAAGCCTGCTGTACATCTGTCGGATCACCAGAACCTACAAGAAGAAGTGGTCTCTGGATGATGTAAGATCCATCAAGAATGTTTTCTTTTGTTGCAGCAACACCGTTTACTTTCAGTGGAGTTACTTTTCCTTCATTCTGGTTAGCAACACCAAATGAAGCATATCCGATTGCGTACTGGTTATCAATGATATCCTGAACAAGTTCACCCATAGAAGAAGCCTGGATCGCATCTGCTTTTACTTCTGTGTCACCCATGATATTCTTCTGGAATACTTCGTGAGCTCCACCGTTGATATCACGTGTAATAACAACAACTTCTTCGTCAGGAAGAGATGAGTCAAGATCTTTCCATGTAGCATATTCGCCGGAGAAAAGTCCTACGATCTGTTCCGTTGTAAGGTTATCAAGAACATCATTTACTGGATTAGCCGGGTTTACTGCGATCGTCAGAGCATCGATACCAACCTGGTATTCTTTTTCATCTTTGATTGCTTCTTTTTCTTCATCCTTTACGCTTCTTGCAACCATACCAAATGTTGCAGTTCCATCGATAACGGCTTTGGTTCCCTGTCCGGATCCGCCTGCTGAAACGTAAATTGCGATATCTTCTTTTGGAAGAGATGAATCATATGCATCCCATGTTCCATAAGTATCAAAGAAAGTAGTAGCCATAGAAGTGATAACCGGTGCTAAAGTAGAAGATCCGTTAAATAAGATCTGGTTGCTTTCTGTATCGGCAGAAGCTTCTGTCTTTGCACCCTCTTCTTTTTTGCTGTCAGCAGAATCTGACTTGCTGCTTCCGCATCCTACTGCCATAGATGATACCATAGCAAGTGTAAGAGCGATTGATAAAAATCTCTTTTTCATTGTATGTATTCCTCCCTGAATAAAATTTACATATCTAAAATATAAATTTAACATTCTTTTAATAAAATGTATGTTGCATGGACAACATTTTTTATAGATAATTTACATGAATGATATAGAATATATCTATACACTAAATATCTATGGAAGGAATGGGAAAGCCATGCTATACTGTACGTACGAATATGTGTTTGGTTTTTATTCTACGGGAACTTCCTGTGAAATAAAAGGTATTGCGTGCCATAGGTGCACATTTTTTAAATTATGGAGGAATTCATGACGGAAGAAATTAAAAAGCTGATCATTTATACAAGAAAAATGAAGAAAAGGGAGCCATTGTACCGGGACTACCCGGAGGAGTTCCGGGAAGAAATCCGGGGATATCTGGAAAGCAACCATATTTCCAGACTCTATGCACATCAGGTTGAGATGTTTGAGAAGGTCAGAGCCGGGGAAAATGTGGTTATTACGACTTCGACGGCAAGTGGAAAGACGCTTGCCTTTCTGCTCCCGGTATTGCAGGAAATTCTGGAAGACCCGCTGACACGTGCGATTTTTATTTACCCGACCAAGGCACTGGCAAGTGACCAGTACCGCGCGATGCAGTCGATTTTGAAATTTTTCGGAGAGGGAAGAGTTTCAGCAGGCGTGTACGATGGAGATACCAAACCTGCCGAGCGGACAAGGATTCGCAAGAGTGCAAATATTATCCTGACCAATCCGGAGATGCTGAACTCGGCATTCCTTCCGAATCACAGCAATTACGGGTTTGACGCGATTTTTGCAAATTTACGATATGTAGTGATCGATGAGCTTCATTCTTACCGAGGTGCTTTCGGAGCACATCTGGCAAATATTTTTCGGAGGATGCACCGGATTTGCCGGTATTACCATTCGAATCCGCATTTTCTGTGCAGCTCCGCGACGATCGCCAATCCGGTAGAGCTTGCCGAAAAGATCTGTGGAAGCGGATTTACGCTGATTGACCGGGATGGATCGCCGGCACCGGAGAAGGAATACTGTATTATCCAGCCGCCGGAGATCAAGGGGAATAATGACAAAGTATACGGAAGGATTGCGGCGTCAACCGTGGCAGCCGGACTGATACCGGAGCTGGTGGAAGAGGATCATCATTTTATCACCTTTGGACGATCCAGAAGAAATGTAGAAGTTATTCTAAAAGAAGCAAAGGATAAATTAGATGCTGCCGGATTTCTTGGAATGGCGCGGGTGGACGGCAAGAATCCGGCAGATCTGATCGCAGGATACCGTGGCGGTTATACCCCGCTGGAGCGAAAAGAGATTGAGCGGAAGATGACGGAAGGAGAACTGGCCGGGCTGGTATCGACGAATGCACTGGAGCTTGGGATCGACATCGGAAAGCTGGATGCAACTGTGATCGTCGGTTATCCGGGGACAAGGGCGTCCTTCTGGCAACAGAGTGGACGTGCCGGACGAAGCGGCAGTGCCTGTGTCAATTATCTGATCCTGGAAAATGAACCGTTTGACCAGTACATTGCCATCGATCCGGAATGGCTGTTCTCAAGAGAAAGTGAAAATGCGATCGTGGATCCGGACAATCTTCTGATCGAGCTTGCACATCTGCGCGCAGCGGCTGCTGAGATGCCACTTTCACTGGATGATATTGCGCTTTTTCCGGATCTTGGAGAAATGATCCCGGTGCTTTTAAGCGCCGGAGAAGTAAAAAGCCTTGCCGGAAGATTTGCCTGGGCGGGACCTGCATTTCCGGCAGGGGATTACAGCCTGCGTAATATGGACAAGACCAGGTTCAAGCTGCTCGCGCAGGAGGACGGACATGAGATCACGGAGATGGACGAATCCCAGGCATACCATGAGATCCATCCGGGTGCTGTATATATGCATGATGGTGCATCCTATGAGATCACGAAGATGGATCTGGTCAGCCGGACAGCTTACGCCATTCCGTTTACAGGGGATTATTATACGGTACCGGCAGGACAGGAAGAGACGCGTATCCTGCATGTATTTCAGGAGGACGCGTATCATAGGACGGAAATCCGTTTTGGAGATATCAATGTAAACGAAATCATTGCTATGTACAAGAAACTGCAGTTCCATAACCATCAGAATCTGGGCTATGTGACGCTGACACAGCCGCTTCAGAAGGATTATGGCACGGAAAGCACCTGGCTTACGATGCCGGAGAATGTTGTCAGAGTCTACCGGAGTCTTCTTTTGCCAAATCGGATGGGAGAGCTGGTGCTGAACAATCATTTTGACGGAATGCAGTATGCGATCAAAAATGCGGTAATGATGGTGACGATGACGGAACGGGATGATATCGATGTGACCATGTCCAACAATGCGACCATTCCGGATGAGTTCCGGGAGGAAAAGGTGTCCCTCTTCATTTATGACAAATATGAGGGCGGACTTGGTTATTCGGAGAAGATATATGATCTGATTCCGGAAATTCTGGAAAGTGCGATTAAAATGGTCAGCGGCTGTCCGTGTGAGGATGGCTGTCCGGCATGCGTAGGTGACTACAATCTGGATAAGAAGACGGTTCTGTGGGGACTTGATAATCTTCTGGAAGAGAGCGAACCGCCGGTTTATCTGAAGAAAAATATCAAAGAGCCACAGCCTGTGATCCGGAAAGAATTTTCTTTCTTCAATCTGCCGGATGAGTGGGAGAAGGTCTGTTATGCCGTGGTCAAAAATGGCGAGGCAGGCGGGCAGTTCCTGAAGACCATTAAAAAAGTCAGTACAGAAGGACACAAGCTGATCCTGACGATGGAAAATGAATTTTATGCAAAATGGCTGATGGAGCCGGATAACCTCCAAAGTCTGACCAATACCTTGCGGTATCATGTGATCTGTCCGGCGGATATGCAGATTCGGGTACGGTATGAAGCGAAAATGGATGAGCAGGAGAAAAAAGAACGACAGAAGAAGAGAGACCGTTTGCAAAGGCGATATGATGAACAGCTTGGAAATGAATAATATAGAAGAAATAAAAACTTTAAATCCTTACCAGCAGGAGGCGGTGCTGGATGAAAGCCCGGCATGTCTGGTAAATGCAAATGTAGGGAGCGGAAAGACAACAGTGCTGATCGAGAAAGTGCGGCATCTGCATGAGAAAAAGCAGGTTTCGTATGAGAAAATGGCAGTGCTTACCTTTACCAACAAGGCGGCAGATGAGATCGCAGAACGTCTATCCAAAAAGGAAGCAGAGCTTACGGAAGAAGAACTGTGGGGATTTGGAACCTTTCACAGTGTTGCCTTAAGGATTCTGCGAAGATTTCTTCCGGAAAAGGCAGAAGACGGAACAAAATTGGAAGAATGGAACCGGGAATTTACCGTTATCACACCGGAAGATGAAATGGAAATGGTGCTTGCCATCGCAAAAGAAGGCAGTTATAAGATCAAATACCAGAACCGTCTGAAAAAGCGGATGGAAGAGGATTACGCGGCATATCGGAAAGGAAGAACACAGGGAAAATACAAAGATGATCTGTTTCAGATCTTTCCGCTTCTTGAGAAGGCAAAAAGACAGCAGAATAAAATGTCTTTTGCAGATCTTCTGGAAGAAGGAACGCAGGTGGCAAAAGAGCAGGAAGAGGTGCTGGATCTTAAGTGGATCATTGTCGATGAGGTACAGGACAGTGACGAAAAACAGCTGAAATTTCTGGAGGCGTTAAAAGGCACACAGACCCACTTTTTTGCGGTGGGGGATCCGAATCAGGTGATCTACAGCTGGAGAGGAACCGGACCGAATATGTTCTTCCTGATCAAGCACAGATTTGGCGCAAAAGAACTGACTCTGCCGGTTAACTACCGGTCCGATGAAGTGATCCTGGAAGCGGCGAACCGTTTTCTTCAGTTTGGAGGAAAGATTGAGGGAAGTGGCGAAAGAGGGGAGAAGATTCTGGTAAGGAATCATTATGATCCATTTATCGAGGCAGAGTATCTGACAGAGCGGATCCGTGAGCTTCATGAGCAGGGACTTCCTTACCGGGAGATTGCGGTTTTCTACCGGGTGCAGAAGCAGGCAGATATTCTGGAAAAAGTATTTGAAAGAGCAGAACTTTCTTATGTTCTTCCGGCAAAACAGAAAGAGGATGAGGATCCGGTTCCGGAAAGACCTCATATGATCCGGGAGTATGTTGCAGAAGGGAAGCTGAATGCGGTTTCAGGCGAACATACGATGGAAAAAGCGGCAGATACAGAACGACAGACGGAGGAAGAAGACGCAGTTCATCTTATGACACTGCACGCCTCAAAAGGTCTGGAATTTGACTATGTATTCATCATCGGAATGAATCAGGGACTGATCCCGCTTCGCTGCAAAAGCATAGAACAGGAAGAAGAGGAGCGCCGTCTGTTCTTCGTAGGACTGACCCGTGCAAGGAAGAATCTGGAACTTTCCTATTATACAAATCCGACGATCCCGGGGACATTTGAGACACCAAGCAATTATCTGCGGATGCTGCCGGAGGAGCTGCTTGAATGGGAAGAAAAGCCGGGAAGTGAGTCGCGGAAAGCGAATCTGCAGAAACTGCGGAAAGATACGCGGAAGCTGATCAGGGAGAAAAAGCAGGAGGAAGAAGAACAGAAAGAAACACGGAAGCCAGAGCGAAAAGGCAGACATCCGAAGTACGGGGAAGGGGAGATTATTTCTGAGGACGAGATGATGATCGAACTGGAATTTCCGGGATATGGGAAAAAACAATTTCTGAAAGCATTTGGCGAAGTGGAAGTTTTGAAAGGCTTATAGAAAAACGGAAGAGGAAATGGAATTTGCAAGACAGTTGCAGGCTACCGTTGATCCGGCTATCAAAGATAGAGATCAGAGAATGTATGAAGCAAAAGAAAAGGCATTAGCAGATGGCGTTGTTTCCAGAAATGCCTGGGAAAAAGCACCGCTTACTGCTTCTTCGGATAGTGGAGATGTGAGCCAGATGATGCCGATGAACCTCTTTACTGCAGTTTGCTGGCCGGTTGGTGTTGCACCGCATACCTGGCAGAGCTGTGCATCTGCCGGAAGCACGATCGGACAGAAAGGTGCATTTTACGCAGCGAAAGTCATTGCAGCAACAGCATATGACCTGTATACACAGCCGGAACTGCGAAAAGAAATTCAGGACGAATTCGATGCGCAGGACAGAGAACCATATGCACCGATGTATGAGGGTGAATAAGAACAAGAAAAAGTAAAGAAAAAAGGTCCCGGAGCCGTGAGGTTTCCGGGATTTTTATGAGGAAAAAAAGTAAGTGTGTGACTGGATTTGACAAGAATTTTCATGAATGTTACACTGAGAAAATAGGAGAAAAACAGACTGTGTGAGGGGGATAAGTGCAGTCAGGCAGGAGACAGAAATGGGTATCGCAATACAGGAATTATTATCGCAGGAATATTTTAAGGATTTTTACGTTCTGGCGGGGGCAAAGGGACTGCACCGTGAGATCCAGGGGATCACAGTTATGGAGGCACCGGATGCATTCCACTGGACAAAAGGGAAGGAACTGGTACTTTCATCAGGGTACGTTATTGCAAAGGAACCGGATTGTATTGAAAAAGCATTCCGGGAGGGAAGTGTCCAGAAATCAGCGGGAATGATGATCAAAAGAGAACGATATCTGGAGAAAATACCGGAGGAGATACTGGAGCTTTTTGATCAGTATGAGGTGCCCCTTATCTCCATGCCATTTTCAGCACCATGGATGGAAGTGATGAGCCAGATTAATACTGCTGTGCTGAACCGGACCATACGCAGGCTGCGGATCAATACCAGTCATATGACATTTCAGATGTCGAATTTTTCATATAAAGAGCAGAAGATCAAGCGGATCCTGCAGGCGATGGAGGCTGAGATGGGTTTCCCGGCATTTTTATATGATTTTGTAGAAGAAGAGGCGTATTACAGTTCGATGAATTTTCAGAAGATAGCGAAAGGATTCGGACTTGAAACAGAGGATTTCTGGGAGCCGTCAATGCCGTATACCCGGCATACGCTTTGTGATTACATGGACATGGTGAGATACCGTCTTGTGAATCAGAGTCACCAGGAGGGACCGAGAATCAGCTGGATACGGGTCCCGATTTCTGTAAATGGAAGTGTACAGGCGTATTTTGCCGTGATGGAAGCGCGGGAATTCCTGGATTATTATGATGAGTACAGTATCCGGATTGCCTATCTGATGCTGCAGGGATTATATGAGCAGATCGTAGCGGCACAGAACATGGGAAATATCGGATTTGAGAACTTTGTGTTATACGCTTTGAGTGCAACGGAAGATGATACACAGAAGATGATGTTTCAGGCGAATGTACAGGGAATTTCCATGAGTACAAAATACAGGTATGTATTGTTCCGGCGCGCGGACAATCAGGAAGAACTTCCAAACCGGAGAAAAGAGATCCTTGAGGCTTACAGGAAAAGCAGTCTGATCAAATATGCCAGAATCGCAATGATCGGAGAAAATGTGGGAATTCTTTTTTTGGAAGACAGAGAAGAAGGCTGGGAGAAAGGTCATATCCTTGCACTTCTGGAAGAATTCCGGAGAAGAGTTCTGAAGAGCTGTCCGGAGACGGCACTGGAATTTGGTTATTCACTGGATGCCGCTTCTCTTGGGCATATCCGTCAGAGCATAGAGAAATGTCAGAAAGCACTGAATATGGGGAAAATGATTTATCCAAGCCTTTTTGCATGGGAGTATTCTCAGCTTGGTGCACTTGCATGGCTGGATATTCCGGAAGAAGAGCTTACTCATATGCTCTCGACTTACAGTGTACTCCTGAAAGATGAAAAGAATATCGAGCTTTTAAAGACTTTAAAAGTATATCTGGAAAATAATATGAACTACAGCGCAACGGCTGAAAAATTATATGTACATATCAATACGATCAGGAAGAGGATCGACAAGGTAAACGAACTTCTGCAGATTGACTGGAGCGATAATATTGCACGGATGAATGCAGAGCTTTTACTGCGCTTTTTGAATCTGGAAGAAAAAATTTAACGTTTCCTTGAACAAGAATTGATGATTTTCAGGGCAAAAGATGATACAATGTATATTGTGTGAAAAAAAAGACAAAGAGGGAGATGCCTATGCCAAAGAAACAGAAGGCAAAGATAAAGCAGAAAAATAAGTGCCCTGAAAAGCTGATCCGGACAGAGGCTGCAAAAGAGATTGCAGAGATAGACCGTTCGCTTCAGGATCAGAAGTATCAGCTCAGATGCAGAGCTGCAATCGATCTTCTTACAGCAAAGCTGAATATGATAAATGCAGATCTTTCGCGCAAGAAACGCCATATTGTGATCAACCAGATCAGCAGCAGAGTGAAGACGGCAGAGAGTATTTATACAAAACTGATCCGGAAAGGCCTGGAGCCGGATTTTGACACGGCAAGAGCAGAACTGAAGGATTTGATCGGAATCCGCGTGGTCTGTCCATTTGAAGATGAAGTGTACGAGGTCGCAGACCGTCTGAAAGCGCAGGGAGATGTACAGATCATCCGTGAGAAAGATTATATTAAGAATCCCAAAAAGAACGGATACAAGAGTCTTCACATGATCGTGGAGGTCCCAATTTATTCATCCAAAGGACCACTGAAGGAAAAGGTGGAGATCCAACTCCGTACGGTGGCAATGGATTACTGGTCTGTGCTCGAGTACCAGATATTTTATAAGAAGACAGAGAATGAAGAGGTTGCAAAGGAATTAAAAACCTATGCAGATGAAATTTCTGAGCTGGATGCAAAAATGCTGAAACTCAGGGATAAGATTGAAAAAATGTAGTAGAAACACAGGGAAAGAATGTGCGAAGGCGCATTCTTTTTTTGATACAATCAGGAAATCAATTGCATAGGCATTGCAGTTAGGTTATAATCTAGTACAGTATGGACAGATATATTACAGAATGGATATGAGGAAATACTATGAAAATGATTAAGACAGATAAACTTGTATTTGAATATGCAAAGCGTGACGAAGAAGGCAATATTATAGGGAAAAGCCGCGCTATTGATGAGGTATCGCTGGATATCGAGCCGGGACAGTTTATTGCGATCCTGGGGCATAATGGCTCTGGGAAGTCTACACTTGCAAAGCATATGAATGCCCTGCTGGTTCCGTCTGACGGAACCATGTGGGTAGACGGAATGGACACGAAGGAAGAAGAGCATCTGTGGGATGTACGTCAGAGCGCCGGAATGGTATTCCAGAATCCGGATAATCAGATCATAGGAACGGTCGTTGAGGAAGACGTGGGATTTGGTCCGGAGAACCTGGGCGTGCCGACAGAGGAGATCTGGCAGAGAGTGGAAGACAGCCTGAAAGCGGTTGGGATGATTGAATACCGTCACCATTCACCGAATAAATTGTCCGGGGGGCAAAAGCAGAGGGTTGCGATCGCCGGTGTCATGGCAATGCGTCCAAAGTGTATTGTACTGGATGAGCCAACTGCGATGCTGGATCCGAATGGAAGAAAAGAAGTACTTCGAAGTGTGATGGAGCTGAGAAAAAGAGAACACATTACGGTGATTCTGATCACCCATTATATGGAAGAGGTTGTAGATGCAGACCACGTATTCGTAATGGATCACGGTCATGTGGTAATGCAGGGAACACCGAGAGAAATCTTTTCACAGGTGGATACTTTAAAGCACTACAGACTGGATGTGCCGCAGGTGACGATCCTTGCTGATGAACTGAGAAAAAGAGGACTTGATATTCCGGCGGGAGTTTTGAAGAAGGAAGAATTGGTGGAGATATTATGTCGATTAAATTAGAACATATCAATTATGTATATAGTGAAGGAACTGCATATGAAAAGCATGCGCTGAAGGATGTATCCCTGGAAATTCCACACGGTGAATTTGTCGGGATCATTGGTCACACCGGCTCCGGTAAATCGACACTGATCCAGCACCTGAACGGACTGATCAAGGCGACAAGCGGAGCACTTTATTACAACGGAGAGAATATTTACGGAGAAAACTATAACTTACGTGAGCTGCGAAATCAGGTCGGGCTGGTCTTTCAGTATCCGGAGCATCAGCTTTTTGAGGTCAATGTACTTCAGGATGTCTGTTTTGGACCGAAGAATCAGGGACTTTCACCGGAAGAATGTGAAAAGCGGGCAAGAGAGGCATTGCAGCTTGTTGGTCTCAAAGAAAAATATTACGATCATTCCCCGTTTGATCTGTCAGGCGGACAGAAAAGACGTGCGGCGATCGCAGGTGTACTGGCAATGCGTCCGAAGGTACTGGTTCTGGATGAACCGACTGCAGGACTGGATCCGAAGGGAAGAGATGAGATCCTGGATCAGATTGCCTATCTGCACGAAAAAGCAGATATGACTGTCATTTTAGTTTCCCACAGTATGGAAGATATTGCAAAATATGTGGATCGTATTATTGTGATGAATAAAGGCAGCGTCATGTTTAATGATGTGCCAAAGAAGGTGTTTGCACACTACAAAGAACTGGAAAGTGTGGGACTTGCAGCACCACAGGTAACGTACATCATGCATGAGATGAAGGAAAAGGGAATGGATGTTCCGACAGATGCAACCACGATAGAAGAAGCAGCGGATGGCATTATGAAAGCACTGAAGAAGGAGAGGACAGCCAAATGATTCGAGACATAACAATTGGACAATATTATCCGGCTGACAGCCGTATCCATAAGCTGGATCCGCGTGTGAAGATTGTATGCACACTGCTGTACCTGATTTCTCTTTTTACATTTAAAAGTATTTTGGGATATGTACTTGCGACTGTGTTCCTGTTTGGATGCATTAAGCTGTCGAAGGTACCGTTTAAATTTATTGTCAGAGGACTGAAGCCAATTATCATTCTGCTTCTGATCACAGTAGGATTTAACTTATTTCTGACACCGGGCGGAGAAACACTGGTCCATGTGGGCTTTATCAAGATCACGGAGTACGGCTTAAGCACAGCGGTTTATATGGCGATCCGGCTGATCTATTTGATCATGGGATCCTCACTTATGACACTGACAACTACACCGAATTCACTGACAGACGGACTGGAGAAGCTTCTTCACCCGTTGAATAAGCTCCATGTACCGGTGCACGAGATTTCGATGATGATGTCGATCGCACTTCGTTTTATTCCGATTCTTCTGGAGGAGACGGATAAGATCATGAAGGCACAGATTGCCAGAGGTGCGGATATGGAAAGTGGAAATCTGATCCAGAAGGCAAAGGCAATGATTCCGATCCTGGTTCCGCTTTTTGTATCCGCATTCCGCCGTGCCAATGATCTTGCAATGGCAATGGAAGCAAGATGTTATCGCGGCGGCAATGGCAGAAGCAAGATGAAACCTCTGATTTATAAAAGTGCTGACCACATGGCATACCTGATTACGATCCTGTATGTGGTGATCGCATTTGTTGTTGGAAGATATGTTCCATTCAAGCTGTGGATCTTTTAAGGAGTCAGAAGATGAGAAGAATCAGATTAACAGTGGCTTATGATGGAACAAATTATTGTGGCTGGCAGATCCAGCCAAATGGAATTACGATTGAGGAAGTGCTGAATAAGGCAATCTGCAAGCTCACCGGAGAAGAGATTCAGGTGACAGGGGCGAGCCGGACGGATTCCGGGGTTCATGCAAGAGGAAATATTGCTGTGTTTGACACGGAAAGCAGGATACCGGCAGAACGTTTTTCTTATGCCCTGAATCAGCGTCTTCCGAAAGATATTGTAGTTGTAAAATCAGATGAGGTGGATCTTAACTGGCATCCGCGTTATCAGGATACTCTGAAAATCTATGAATATCACATCATCAATACAAAAGTGCCGATTCCGACAGAGAGGCTTTATAATTACTTTGTAAGTTTTGATCTGGACGTGGAGCAGATGAGGCGGGGAGCGGCTTATCTGGTAGGAGAACACGATTTTGCACCATTTTGCTGTATCCGTACTAATGCAAAGACAACGGTGCGGACAATCACGGATTTGCAGATTCTGCAAAGCGGAGAGCATATTACGATCCGGATTACGGGAAATGGATTTTTGTATAACATGGTGCGCATCATAGCCGGAGTACTGGTGCGTGTCGGAAGAGGATTTTACGAACCGGAAAAGGTAAAGGAACTTTTGGAAGGCGGAGAAAGAACCAGGGAAGCGGTCACGGCACCGCCGCAGGGACTCTGCCTGATGGAAATCCGCTATCAGAATGAAGAATAGTGCATGAGTCTGCTTTTTAGGCAGGCTCATTTTTTTAACAGGAAATTCCGAATAGAAGGTACTACATATCGGAGGAAATTTTGCGATAGAAAAAAACTATAGAGAAGTTAACCTATTCGGATAAACAATAAGTAAAACAGGCAGTTTTATTGAAGAAATATTGTGAAAATGTTATCCTAATAATCAGAGGCATTTTGGGAAAACAGCATAGAAACATCATGTCATTAAAGAGAGAAAAGGGAAAAAATATGAATTATGTAGGAATTGATATCGGATCAACAGCATCCAAGGTTGTTGTTGAAGGAGATAAGAAAGAACATTTCGTACTGCCGACAGGATGGAGCAGCAAAGAGACGTGCGAAAAGATCAAGAATAAGCTGCTTGAGATGGGGATAGATGTTACCTCAGATGATACAAAGGTAGTTGCTACAGGATATGGAAGAATCGCAGTTGATTTTGCAGATCATGTAATTACAGAGATTACCTGCCATGCCAGAGGTGGGCGTGAGCTTGCAGGGGGGGACTGTTCGATCATTGATGTGGGAGGACAGGATACGAAGGTGATCGTTGTACAGAATGGAATGGTAGCCGATTTCCAGATGAATGATAAATGTTCGGCGGGAACCGGAAAGTTTCTGGAGATCATGGCGAACCGCCTGGGTGTTACGATCAATGAATTATTTGATATGGCGGCAGCAGGAGAAGTTATTCCGATCAGCTCACTTTGTACGGTATTTGCCGAATCTGAGGTGATCAACTATATCGGAGAAGGAAAAAAGCGTGAAGATATCGCGGCCGGAGTTGTAGATTCTGTTGCCAATAAAGTAGTGCAGCTTGCGCAGAAAAAGGAACTTGGAGACAGAGTGATCCTGACCGGAGGACTCAGTCACAGCATTTATTTCACAGGAATCCTGTCAGACAAGCTGGATCAGAAAGTGGAATCAGAAGAGTTTGGCCGTTTTGCGGGGGCATACGGGGCAGCACTTCTTGCCAGAGAAAAGAAAGACAGAAGGAGATAATGAAGATGGAACTGATTAAAGATTTACCAGAGGTATTTGAGGAATTTGCAGAGCAGAGACAGAAATCGTTTCTGGCTGTCAAGGAGTTAAAAGAGAAAGGGGTCCCAGTTGTGGGATCTTACTGTACATATTTCCCGAAAGAGATTGCAATGGCGATGGGAGCAGGATGCGTAAGCCTTTGCTCGACTTCGGACGAGACGATTCCGGAGGCAGAAAAGGATCTTCCGAAGAATCTCTGTCCGCTGATCAAATCAAGTTATGGATTTGCAAAGACAGACAAATGTCCATTCTTCTATTTCTCAGACGTAGTAGTTGGGGAAACAACCTGTGATGGAAAGAAGAAGATGTATGAATATATGTCAGAATTCAAAGATGTATTTATCATGGAACTTCCGAATAGCCAGAGAGAACCGGGACTTCAGCTCTGGAAAGGCGAGATCATCCGTTTCAAGGAATATCTGGAACAGAAATTTGGCGTGACGATCACGGAAGAGCAGATCCGTGAAGCTGTAAAGACAGAGAATCAGGCACGCCAGTCCTTAAAGAAACTTTATGAAGTGATGAAACATGATCCGGCTCCGATCAAAGGACAGGATCTGTTCAAAGTTCTGTACGGAAGCACCTTCAAATTTGACCGTTCCCTGATCCCGGGCGAAGTGGATGCTCTTACTGCGAAGATTGAAAAAGAATATGCAGAAGGCAAGATGGAAGAGAAGAAACCGCGTATTCTGATCACAGGATGTCCGATCGGAGGAGCAACAGAAAAAGTGATCCGAGCAGTAGAAGACAATGGCGGTATTGTTGTGACTTTTGAGAACTGCAGCGGTGCCAAATCAATCGATAAGATGGTGGATGAAGATGCAGAGGATATTTATGATGCAATTGCAAGAAGATATCTCAACATCGGATGTTCGGTTATGACACCGAACCCGAACCGTCTGGAGCTTCTTGGAAGACTGATCGATGAATATCAGGTAGACGGTGTAGTGGATATGATCCTTCAGGCATGTCATACATACAATGTGGAGACCAATACGATCCGCAAGTTTGTGACAGGTGAAAAGGGAATTCCGTATATCAGTGTGGAAACCGATTACTCTCAGGCAGACATCGGACAGCTGAATACCAGACTTGCTGCGTTTGTTGAGATGCTGTAAATGGAGAGTATGACGAAGAAAGATGAGTTTCAGTTCCGCAGGGCGAATGAGGAGGATCTTCCTGAAATTTGTCGTATGGTAAAGCTTGCCGGAGAAATTGTTCCCGTGAAAGAATGGTTTGAGGCAGAGAATGAAGAATTTCTTGCAAAGCATATCCGCGAGGAAGGATTTACCCTCTTGGCAAAGAAGAATGGACAGACTGCAGCGATCATGATTGTCCGTATTCCCGGAATGGCAGAGGACAACCTGGGAGAATATCTGAAGATTTCCAGGGGAGAAATGAAGCGGGTTGCGCATCTGGAGATTACTGTTGTGGAACCGGGGTATCAGGGATACGGACTGCAATATGAGCTTTTCTGTCGGGCAGAAGAAATCGTAAAAAATAAGCAGATGCGGTATCTGATGGCAACAGTTCATCCGGATAATATATATAGTTTTCGCAATATGGAAAAGCTTGGGATGAAGACAGTTCTCGAGACAAAGAAGTATGGCGGGCAACGAAGATATGTTATGAGTAAAACATTAGAATCTTAGAAAAAAGCAAAAGAGCTTATGGAAAATGTAATGAAACATTTTCCATAAGCTCTTTTTGAATACAAGTATGAATTGTAAAATGAGAAAGTTTCTTAACTAACAACTTCAATGTTGACATACTAACTTTCGGTAATATAAACTATTCTAAGTTAGAGAATGTAAACAAGAGGAAACAGAATGAAATTCAAAAATAAAATCATTGTGGTCTGTCTGTGCGCATCTGTATTCGCGGGTGGATGCGGTCAAGGTGGTCAGAATACAACAAAGAGTAAAAATAGTGAAGGAACAGCCAGTTCGAAGGAAAGTACAGAACGAACCTCTCAGGATACCGAGGCATCAAAAGACATTTTTGCAATGGATACCTATATGACAGTGACAGCATATGGAGAAAAAGCACAGGATGCGGTGGATGCCGCTGAAGCAGAGATTGAAAGATTAGATACACTTTTATCAACGGGAAATGCAGACAGTGAGATTGCGAAACTGAATGAACAGAAAAGTGCAACACTTTCAGAAGATGCCGGATATCTTGTGAAGCGCGCACTGGAACTGAATAAGGAAACGGATGGGGCATTTGATATCGCAATTTATCCGGTTATGGAGGCGTGGGGATTTCCGACACAGAATTTCCGTGTCCCGTCAGCTGACGAACTGACAGGGCTTCTGAAGCATGTGGATGCAGCGAAGATCTCATACGATAAGGATACAAGAGAAATCTCTTTTGAAGATGACCAGATGAAAATCGACCTTGGAGGAATTGCAAAAGGCTATACTTCTTCGCGGATTATGGATATTTTCAAAGAAAACGGGATTACAAGTGGTCTGGTAAATCTGGGTGGAAATGTACAGGCACTTGGAACCAAGACAGACGGAAGCAACTGGCGGGTTGCGGTACAGAGTCCGGACGACACAGAGGATTATCTGGGAGTTTTATCCATTCGGGATAAAGCGGTGATCACATCTGGTGGATATGAACGCTATTTTGAACAGGATGGTGTGACCTATCATCACATTATTGATCCAAAGACCGGATATCCGGCAGAGAACGGACTGGTATCTGTCACGATCGTAAGCTCGGACGGAACCCTTGCAGACGGACTTTCTACCTCACTTTTTATCATGGGAGAAGAAAAAGCGGCAGAGTTCTGGAAGGCGCACAGTGATGAGTTTGAGGCGATCCTTGAGACAGATGACGGAACGATTTATGTGACAGAAGGTCTGAAAGACAGCTTTACAACGGATCTTGACATGAAGGTTATTACGAAATAATTTGCGTGAAATGAGAGGATAATGAGAGATGGACATCAAAGAAACCGGTAAAAAATTAAAACCGTTTGCACCCGTTCTTTCAGTTGCACTGGTTACGGCGTGCGTGGCAGGCTCCTTAAGCGGATATGAAGCGCCGGTCTATGCAGCGACGCAGGAAGAAACACCGATAAAAGAAGAGACAAAAGAGAAGAAAGAAGAAAAAAAGACAGCAGCCAAAGGTTCGTTTGATCTGGAGGATGGCGTATATAAAGGAACCGGAACCGGGTATGCAGGAGACATTACCGTATCGGTACAGATCAAGGATAAGCAGATTGTTTCGATTGACATTCTGAGTTCTTCCGATGATGAGGCATTTTTTTCACGGGCAAAAGCAGTGATCGACAAGATTATCGAAGGACAGACACTGGATGTGGATACTGTATCGGGAGCAACTTTCAGTTCCAGAGGAATCATCAGTGCGGTGAAAAATGCGCTGACCGGGGAAAAGGATAACAGCACGACAGGACAGGCACAGTCCGGACAGACAGCGGCGGCAGCAGGAAGTTCGACCAGTGTGGCAAAAGTAGAGGATGCGGCAGCATATAAGGATGGAACCTACTACGGTTCAGGAACCGGATTTGGCGGTCCACTGAAGGTTATGGTAGAAATCAGCGGAGGAAAGATCGCATCCATCCAGATCGTGGAGAACAGTGACGGAAGCGATTACATTTCCAAAGCAGCTTCTCTGATCGATTCTATTATCGCGAAGCAGAGCACCAATGTGGATACGGTGTCCGGGGCAACCTACAGTTCGGTCGGAATTATTCAGGCAGTGCGGGATGCGCTGAGCCAGGCGGCGGTAAACGGGACATCGGATGGCACACAGGATAACGATAGTAATAACAGTAATAACAATGGTTCGTCAGACGACAATAATTCTACTGTGACCGGAACCGTTCCGTACAAGGAAGGAATCTATTACGGAACAGCAGAAGGCTACAGCGGCGATGTATCCGTTGCAGTCGTGATCCAGGAAAAGACGATCAAAGCGATCCTGATCACAGAAAACTCCGATGATGAGGCGTTCTTCAATCGGGCAATGGATATTGTGAAGAAAGTGATCAAGACACAGACGACAGATGACGTAGATACCGTGTCCGGGGCAACCTACAGTTCCAAAGGACTGTTAAATGCAATCAAGAATGCACTGAAACAGGCTGAGAAAGTGACAAATGGAGAACCCATTGATGAGAAGCCGGATCTGACTGATCTGAAAGAGCTGATCGAGAGAGCAGAAAAGTTGGAAGAAGATAAATACACAGAAACAAGCTGGGCAGTTCTGCAGACCAGACTTGCGGACGCACAAGAAGCACTTGAGGAAACAAAACAGACTATTGTTGATAAAGCAGTAGAAAAGCTGAAAACAGCAATTGCTCAGCTGGAATCAAAAGATGGAAAAGACAAAGAAAATACAAAATATGTCAGTGGAACTTATGAAGTGACCGTTCCGTGTACGCCGGATGAAGACGAAGACTTTGAAGAGTATGAGTTGACAATGTCGGTGGAGATCCGCAACGATAAAATTGTGTCAATTACGGATATCACAGGCGATGGCGCAAGCAGTAATGACAGCTATATTAAGAGAGCGGCAAATGGTACTTCAAGCATAAAAGGTGTGGTATCCCAGATCATAGATAAAGGAATGCCGGAGGATATTGATACTGTTTCCCGTGCAACCTGCTCTTCCAATGCAATCCTGGAAGGATGCAAAAAAGTACTGGAAGCAGCAGAAAGACCGACAGATATGGAGGCTGAATAACAATGAGAGAATTCTGGGTAAGACTGGTAAGTATGCTCGCGATCGTGGGGATTCTTCTTGGATACAATTCGGTGCTGGATGCCCGTGCAAAAGAAGACGAGATCGCCCGGCTTTCCGCACAGGTTGCCGGAAACAGACAATCAGACAGCGAAAATGGAGGTTCCACAAACTACAAGGACGGAACCTATACCGGGGAAGCCGATGGATTTGGCGGAACGATTCAGGTAGAAGTAAAGATTGAGAAAAGCAAGATCGCGGAAATCAATGTGGTATCTGCGGAAAAAGAAGACGGAGCATATCTTTCCATGGCAAAAGATATTATTCCGAAGATCATCGATGCACAAAACGCAGATGTAGATACGATCAGCGGTGCGACATTTAGCTCGACCGGAATCAAAAATGCATCGGAACAGGCTCTGGAAAAGGCGGTAAAGTAACGTGAAAAAGATGGATATTCATAATTTAACGGCGAAAGATATAAAAAAATTACATATATGGCTGAGAGCATTGATCCAGATACTGTATTTCCTGTTTATCCCATCTGTGTATACAGCGGCATTTGCCGGAGTGAAATACATCTTTACACAGATCGGTGCAGGGGAAAAGGTTGCCATGACCTCTTTCGTGACAGTGATGGTTGTGATCTGCATTTATACGATCCTGTTCGGAAGATTCTTCTGCGGATTTGCCTGTGCATTCGGTACGCTGGGAGACGGCGTGCATGCACTCTATGTGTGGATCTGTAAAAAAATGAAAAAGAAACCGTTTCAGATTGCAGAAGCGTGGACAGAAAAACTCTGCTATCTGAAATATATTGTACTGGCACTGATTTCAATCTTGTGCTTTGCAGGCGTCTACAGCAAAGCAAAAGGAACCAGTCCGTGGGATGTATTTTCCATGCTCCATGCCGGCAACTTTAAGCTTGGCGGATATCTGGTGGGACTCGTTCTTCTGGTTCTGATCCTCGTGGGAATGTGTTTTGAAGAACGGTTTTTCTGCAGAAATTTCTGCCCGATGGGAGCTGTGTTTTCCCTGCTTCCGGTCTTTCCGTTTTTCGCACTTCACAGAGACCGGGAAAACTGCATCAAAGGATGTAAGGCATGTACAAAGAAATGTCCTTCTAACATCGGACTTCCGGAAGATGGATCGCCGAGGGTAGAAGGTGACTGTTTCCAGTGTCAGAAATGTATTGATACCTGTCCGAAAGGAAATATTCATACCGGTGTAAAAGGAATTCGCGGAAATGAATTCTGGTTTACGATTTTGCGGGCGGCGATCTTACTGGCGCTTCTGCTCTGGCTTGGTGTATAGAAGATGAAAAAGAAAGATATGATGCTTGGTGCAGGCATTATTGTGATTGCGCTTGCGATGCTGCTTGTAATGCAGCTGACGAGAGGGGAAGAAGGAAACCAGATCCAGATTACGCTGAATGGCAAAATCTATGGAACCTATTCCTTGTCGAAGGATCAGACCATCGAAGTAAAGGATGGCGATTTCTATAACCGGATCCGGATCGAAGATGGAAAGGCGTATATGGAAGAGGCGAATTGTCCGGATGGTTACTGCGAGGAACAGGGAAAAATCAGTGGACATACACAGACGATCGTCTGTCTGCCACATAAGCTTGTAGTAGAGGTTCTGGAAAATGAGAATGATCAGGGATTGGAAACTTCGGATTCCGAAGATATAGTCCCTGACACGATCGCAAAATGATAAAGGAAACAGCAGATGAATAAAAACAGAAAACTTGCCAATATGGCAATGCTGGTTGCACTGGCAATGATATTCAGTTATGTGGAAAGCTTAATACCGATCAATTTCGGGATACCGGGAATGAAGCTCGGAGTTGCCAATCTGGTGACTGTGACCGGGCTGTATTTCCTGGAGCTTCCGGAAGTATTTCTGGTGGTAGTTATGCGGATCCTGCTGACCGGCTTTTTATTTGGAAATGGAATGTCGATCATCTACAGTCTGGCAGGAGGAATCTTAAGCTTTCTGGTTATGGCATTGATGAAGAGGCTGAAAGGATTTTCCGTAGCCGGAGTCAGTATCGCGGGAGGCGTGTCGCACAATATCGGTCAGATTATCGTGGCATCCGTTGTAGTAGAGAATCTGAAACTGATTTATTATCTGCCGGCACTTCTGATCGCCGGTACAGTGACCGGATTTGTGATGGGAATGATAAGTAAAAAGCTGCTTCCGATCGTAAAAAGAGAATCGGAGAGAGTGGCACAGATAGGATAATTTTTTTGATTATGGGTTAGCAGAAACTAACTTAATAATAAATTTTATCAACAACAAGGAGGTAATTATGGGAAAGGGAACAATTAAGACAAAAGCTATGACAATGGCTGTGGCAATGTCGATGGTAGCCGGGCTCTGCCCGTCGACGGTGTTTGCGGCAAACAGTGAGGATGTAGCGAAGGTTCAGGATGGAACATATACAGGGACTGCAGAGTGTACACCGGATGAATATGGGGATTTTGAAAAATATGATCTTTCTGTAGAGGTAAAGATAGAAAATGGAGTAATCAAATCTATAGGAAATATCAAGGGAAATGGAGCAGAAGATAATAATACTTATATTACGAATGCTGCTAACGGAACGAAAAAGAATCCGAAAGGTGTTGTACAGCAGATTATAGATGCCAATGGAACAGATGGAATCAATGCAGTATCAAGAGCAACATGCTCATCGAATGCAATTGTTGAGGCTGTAAACAATGCATTAGAAGAAGCAACTAAGAAAGAAGAAAATAAAGAAGAAAATACTGTAAAGACAGAGGATCTGCAGGCTGTAATCACAAAAGCAGAAGGTTTAAGTGAAGCCGATTATACAGCTGAATCATGGAAAACAATGCAGGACGCACTGACAGCAGCGAAAGATGCTCTTGAGAAAAAAGAATCCCAGACAGCAGTAGATAGTGCAAAAGATACCTTGAATGCAGAAATTGATGCACTTGTAAAGAAAAAAACACCAGATGTACAGAAAGAAGTCTATGTGTTAATGAACATTCCGTATGCTGACTTCTATAAAGCAGAAGGAGTAACAGGTGCGGATACTGTTTCGTCAGCAACAAAGCAGAAAACCAGAGCTCCACATTTTGCAGCAGGTTCTTATCATGTAAACAGTGACGGTTCTGATATTACAGGTGTGACATTCCCGGTTAAAATCAGTGATGCATCTGTATTAGAAAAATATAGACAGATTACAGATGATAGTAAGGTGGATATTACAACATCAATTAAAGGAAAAGAATCAACAACAACATATGAGGGAAAAGATGCATTGTTTGAAAGCGCAAGCTATTCTTATTATAGTTTAAGCGACACGCCATCTTATTATAAAGAAGCAACGGTAAATGCAGATGGAACATTTAACTTCAGTGAGGTAAAAGGAGAAGCTTCCAAAGTAAAGCCTCTGTCCAATGCTACAACAGAATTTAAAACCTCGTCTAATTATGGTGATTACCAGTTAAATATAGATGGTCTTCCAACAAGTATTAATACAGTATATGGTGTTGTGATTAGTACAAAAGAAGGAAGTAATTACGGTCTTCGTCATGTAGAAAATATCTGGAAGCTTAAGGAGCAGGAGCAGAAGCTCGCATGGAGCACTGGATTTGTAACAGAATCACATGGAAACAAACTTGATTCCAAAGATTATGCTACCATGATGGGACAGACGATTAATAAAGTAACTTACTACACAAATGATGGTATTTATGAAATCCAGATGGACCAGAAAGTAGCGAAGAAATTTGATGGCGAAGTATCAGTGGCAGATATTTCTACCAAATCAGATACAACATCTGTTGTGGTAAGTGGACTTCCAAGTGATTTTGAAGAAGAATACAAAGTTGATGGAATCGATGAAGATGCATATTCTGTGGAAATTAAAACAGAAGGTAAGACTACTACAAGAACAATTAAATTCAAAAAAGCTCTTACAAAAGGTCGATATACCGTTACACTTAGCGATATGAGTGGCACTTATGTACCGATTTCAACTACTTTTAATGCTTATACAGAGACAATGCCGGTGAAATATAATGAAGATAATAAAGAACCAGCAATTGTAAAGAATGACAATGTTAATGAAGAAGAATTTCAGACATATTTAAAAAATATTAATTCTGTTACAGTGAACGGAAAGGAATATGTAGCATCTGGAAAGAAAGCAGTAAAACTGATTAAAGAAGATGGTAAACTTGATCTCGAGCAAAATGTATTTAAAGATGCAAAGGCAGGAGACGCATTTACTGTAACGATTGCAGCAAATGGATATCAAGCATACACATTTACTTATAAAGTAGCAGGAGAGAACAGAGAGTATTCCTATGTTTATGTAGGAATGAACTGGTCAGAATACTGGGCAAATGAAGGTGTGTATGCAGCCGGAAATGCCGAAGCATCTGGTGTTACTGATTCTCGTAATGAATATGATAAAGGCGCTTTTGATACCGTTACAAGAGCAACTGCAAATCATGGCTTACATAGAGGAAGTTTTCAGTGTACGGCAGTGATTAAAGATACAGATGGTAATCAATATAACCTGTCTTACTGGGACAAAAATGGAAAAGCAGTGATGACAGATGGCAGCATTTATACAAGAACTACAAATGCAGAAAAGAAGGCTGTATTTACTGCAGAAGATGGAAGCTCATTTATTCAGGCAGATTACAAAGTGACTGGTATAAAATATGTTCCTGTTAAAGTGAAAACAGCAGATTTAAGTGCATTGAAAGAAAAATATGTGGTTGTAGAAAATGGAGGCACATTGATTGGCGGATTTTCTGAAAACCAGCTTAAATCATATACAGCAATTGCAGATGTAACAGCGAATACGAATGGTCTTAAAACAGCTGAAAAACAAGAAGATGGAAGTTTTGCATTCTCTGAAAGAACAACAGGTTCCTATTCAGGCTTAAAAGACACACAGCTGACAGTGGCATCTGATATCACACCGAATGTCAGAGAGACAAAAGATGTGGGAAGCTTTGGAGAATTTATCCGTGTAGATTTAAATGGAAACTATGGTGGGCTTGGTTCTGCGATGCAGGCTGTTGAATGGACCTATTATGGAGATGATGCAAGCTATACAACACCGGTAAGAAAATTTGGAACAAAATTTGCGGCAGATAACTGGATGCATAAATCTATGGGAATCCAGCTTGGACTGACAGACTCTCTCAGATGCCAGCTTCCGGAGGGAACGGATGGAACAGGTTACTGGAAACTGACAGTCTATGGACTTGGTTATGCAGATTACAGCTATAGTTTCCAGATCGGAACAGAAAATCTTGCGGCACCAAAAACTGCAACCAAAGAAGATATCAAAGCATTACAGGACAAAATTGATAAAGCAAGTGCATTGAAAGAATCTGATTATACAAAGGATAGCTGGGATAAGATGATGAGTGAACTGGAAGAATCGAAAGAACTTCTTGCACAGGAGAATCCGTTACAGTCAGCTGTGAAAGAGCAAACGCTCCATATGACAGAAGCAATTGATGCTCTTGTGAAAGCAGATAAATATGTTCTCATGAACATCCCATACGCAGAATTCTACAAAGCTGAGACAACAAATAATGATATTGCCGTAGATGCATTTACTTCTGCAACAAAGAATAAGACCAGAACAACAGGTCTTGCAGGTGGATCATACCATGAAAACGCGGATGGATCCAAGATTGATGGTATCACTTATGCTGTAAAAGTAGATCCTTCGGTAGATCTTTCAAAATACAAAGAAGTAAAAGACAGCGATTCGGTGGAGATTACAGTTACAAACAGAGGAAAGACAAGTACTACAACTCTGACTGGAAAAGACACATTATTTGAGAATGCATCTTATGCATACTATCCACTTACAGAAGAACCGGCAAACTACAAAGAAGTTTCTGCTGATGAAAATGGAAAGCTTGTATTCGGTGAAGTAAAAGGAAAGGAAGCGGAGGCACTGACAGGTGTCAAAGCAGAATTATTAACCAAGTCTTCTTACGGGGATTATCAATTGAACCTTGATGGACTTCCGGAAGATAAAATTACTGCTTCGAATGTAAATGCAGTTGTAGTAAAGACAACAGACGGAACCGCTTATGGTATGCGTCATCTGGAAAATATCTGGAGGGGTAATGAGCTCGCATGGAGCACCGGATTTACAAGAGAAGTGCATGGTTGCCCGACATCATCTGAACATTATAAAACTATGATGGGTAAGACGATTGACAGCATTGAGTACTATACAACAAATGGCGTGTACACAATGGACATTGCAGATATCTATGTTCCTGTAAAATCAGAAACTACAAAAGTAGAAGTTGCAGATGCAGACATTACAGCAGGCAAAACTACAATCAATGTACAGCTTCCAGATGAATTTGAACCGGAATACAGTGTGGATGGACTGGATGTGTCGGTAGAAGGTAATGTACTGAGTTTTAAAGCAGTGACAGAGAGCAGAGCAGCAGCTTCTGTAAAACCTGGAAAATATACACTTACTATTAAAGATAAGAAGAACAAATATGCAGATGTTGTTACAACATTTACATTGACAACAAAAGATATGCCTGCAGCATATGATGCAGAGAATAAGAAACTTGTAGAGGCAGAAGGATTTGACACAGATGCGCTTAAAGCTTATCTTGGAAATATTACTTCTGTAAATGTAAATGGTAAAGATTATGCAGCAAGTGGAAGAGGCTCCGTAGTTATTATCAATAAGGATGGTACGATCAAGACAGATGCAGATCCGTTTAAAGATGCGGTAGCTGGAACAGAATTCCAGATTACAGTAGCTTCAACAGGTTATACAACTCCTCTTACATTTACTTACAAGATAGCAGAGACTCCGGCACCGGAAGAGGTTGATACAACAGCACTGGAAGCTGCAATTGCAGAAGCTGATAACCTTAAAGAAGCAGACTACACAGCAGAAAGCTGGAGTGTATACCAGGCAGCACTGCAGAGCGCACGTACTGCACTGGAAGCAAAGGAAAGTCAGGATGCAGTTGATCAGGCACTTGCTGCTTTAAATGCAGCAAAAGATGCACTGGTTAAAGCTGAAGAAGAACCGGTTACAATCAATACTGCTTCTCTTGAAAAAGCAATTGCAGATGCAAAAGCGCTTAAAGAAGCAGATTACACAGCAGATAGCTGGAAAGCACTGCAGAGCGCACTTTCAGATGCCCAGAAAGCACTGGAAGCAAAAGAAAGCCAGGAAGCAGTAGATAATGCAACAAACAGCCTGAACAAAGCAATCAAGGCACTTGTAAAGAAAAACAGCTCATCTGTAAAAAAGACAGATGGTACAACAAATAAATCCAAGACAAGCGGAAGTGATTCCGTGAAGACCGGAGATCCGGCAAGCGTATTTGGATGGTTAGGACTTGCAGTTTCTTCACTCGGAGCTGGTATGGGTGGATTTGCTTGGAAACGCAGAAAAAGAAAATAATAAAAAGATATGATTTTTAACAAATCATAGGATCCGGAAAGTCGGCAGACGGCAAGAAAAAGCCAGTTCTGCCGGCTTTTCTTGCTATTTACCGAACGAGAATGTATAATTTTTGGTAAAAGTATGATTTTTTGCATCAGAAGTATAGTTTTTGATAAATTCTTTATCATGTCTTATCTAAAATAAGAAGTAGGAAGATTATCAGGAATGGGGAAAATGGTATGAAATTATTAAAACTTGTGATTGTAGATGACGAACCAATCCTTCTGCAGGGACTGGTTAAGACGTACAACTGGAATGAGATGGGATTTGAAGTTGCCGGTCAGGCACAGAGTGGGGAGCAGGCAATCGAAGTGATCAAAAAAGTGAAGCCCCATGTCGTACTGACGGATATCCGGATGAAACAGGTTTCCGGTCTGATGGTGATGGAAGAGATCCAGAAGACAGAGCTGGATCCGGTTTTTATTGTGCTCAGTGCGTACCGTGATTTTAATTATGCACAGCAGGCGTGTGATCTTGGTGCATATGCATATCTGCTGAAACCAATCGAGGAAGATAAACTGCAGGAGACCATGCAGGGCGCATACCAGACCTGTATGGAGAAACTGGAGAGCGAAGAGCGTTATGAAAGCTGGGAAAATATGGTTCGAAAAGATTCCACCAGTTTTCTCCAGGTTGTTGTACAGAAATATTTACAGAATAAAATTTCCTATGAAAAAATGCAGGAAGTATTTGCAATCTTGAAAGATGTGATCGAAGAGGGCGACCGTTTTATTGCAATGTGTGTGGATCTTGATCTTACATATAAGATTACGGATGCACTGAATTACGAAGCAGCCAGGCTGGAATTGATACAATCTCTGGAAGAAATGTTTTCAGAGCGGTATTTTTTCTGGCATTTTGAAAAGGCAGAAGGCTGTCATGTATTTCTGATCAAGACAAAGGAAAATGCGTCAGTGCGCGAGATTGCGCAGATTCTGGAACAGGTTAAAAGGGAACAGAAAAGTCCGGTTACTGCATCGATTTCCAAACCGTATAAAGGACTGGATGGAATCCGCCGGAGTTACGAAGAGGCGCAGGGACTTTTCGAGCCAATCTGCAGCAGTGCCACAAATGAGAATACTTTTTCCATACCTGTGAAAAAGGAAGAAAAAGCGGCAAAAAGTGATTGTGAAGAGGCAGGACTTACGATCGTCAATGCTGTTCGGAAGAATGCGTTTAAAGAGTTAAAGCAGGCTTTTATTGCGTTGATCTACGCACTTCCACATGAGGAAGAGTTACAGATCCGTTATATACATAAGGTTATGCTGCAAGCGGAGATGATGCTGAACGATACTTACGGAATGACGGAAAAACTGCAGAAACAGTTCCGGAATTATTATTCGAATATGGAGAGTCTGGCAGCAGCACAGGCGGTAGATGTCAGTTATAGGATCCTCGGAGAAGCAATTGAGGAACGGGAAAAATACGCAGAAAGCGGAGAAAATAAATGTGCAAAGGAATATATGACAGTGGCACTTTCTTATATCGGTGAGCATTTGCAGGAGGAAGAACTTTCTATTGTTCAGGTGGCAACGCAGATTTATCTGAATCCGGTATATTTCGGGCGTGTATTTAAAAATACATTTCATATAACCTTTAAAAAGTATCTCTTACAGCAGAGAATGGAGAAAGCAAAGAGGCTGATCCAGGATGGATGTGAGAGTATAGGAACTGTATGTGAGCAGGTGGGAATCAGCAATGCATCCTATTTTTCACATTTATTTAAAGAATATACAGGAAAATTACCGAGTGAATACAAAAAGGATTACGAAGAATGAAGAAATGGGTGATTAAATCCGGAATACAGAGAAAATACCTTCGATATATAATGGGGCTGTTGTTGCTGGCAATTTTGCTGTCAAGCATCGGTGTTTGGATCTATGTAAGGCAGAGTCTGACCACAGAGGTTACAGATAAATATGAATTTTTAAATGAGAAGATGGGGCTGGCTCTGGATACACTGTCAAAAGAGGCGGATGAAGGGACAGCAGAATGTATTACTTACGATCAGGTTCAGGAAAGTCTGAAAAAAGCTTCATTTGCAGATGTGGAAAAGAACTCTCTTCAGAAATATTTTGCCTATATGAATCTGGATCATGTGGCAGAATACTGCTATGTGGATAATAAAAATAATGTTTATGCCAGATCCTACTCGCATATTGATTATGAAGATTTTTCAGACAGCCATCTGGAAGATTACATGGGAGATTCTTATGCGAAAACACAATGGTTCTGGGCGAAGGATACTCTGTTTGGGACGGAGAAAGAAGCATTGTTTATCGGAAGATATGTACACAGCATGGAATACGCCAGCAAACCAGGACTGCTGCTCATCAAGATGAATGACAGCTTTCTGGAAACGATACTTGGAAAGGATCGGAGTATGACAGATGAAGTGCAGATCGGAATTCTGGATAAGAAGGGGAATTTATGTGCTGATTGGTGCCCGAAAGGGACGAAGATTTCGGATGCGGTAAAACAGGAAGTCTATAAGATCAGCGCACAGGAAACGAGTGGTATTCTTGCAAAAAGCCGGAGAGTGAGCGGTGGTGTCTGCTCCATTTACAAAGAAAGCAGCTCTGAAATGACGGTGTTCACAGTCGTTCCGTCGAGTGTAATGACGCAGGGAACGATGAGGGTACTTACGGTGCTGATCGGGATTTATCTGTTTGTGGCAGTGGTAGCGGTTGTGCTCAGTATCTATTTTTCCAAGCGGTTCACCAGTCCGATCCGGGAGATCAGTGAAGAGATGACACAGTTTGACGGAAATGATTTCAGTCGCCTGATTGAACTGAATACCAATACAGAACTGGATCAGATCGGACATTCCTACAATAAGATGCTAAAAAATATTGAGAATCTTCTGGCAGAGATCAAAGAACAGGAAGGGGTGCTCAGACGGACGGAGTTGAACATGCTTCTGGCACAGATCAATCCACATTTCCTTTATAATACGCTGGATACAATTTACATGCTTGCGCGGATAAACGGAGAAGAGACAACCATGAAGATGATTCAGGCACTTTCCAAATATCTGCGTCTGTCACTCAGCAAGGGCAGTGATATCGTGACGGTGGAGGACGAACTGGAAAATGTAAAGAGTTATATGGAAATCCAACAGATCCGGAATGCAAATCTGTTCCGGTATGAGATTGAGTGTAAGGTGGAAGAGAAGAGTACGTGGATGCTGAAGCTGATCTTGCAGCCACTTGTCGAGAACGCGATCAAGCACGGATTCTGCGAAATTTATGAGAATGGTCTGATTCGGATTGAGATTGCGAGGGAGGATAGCCAGCTGAAAATCGAGGTATTCAATAATGGGAAGCCGATTGACCGGGAAATGATGGAGAAGATCAATGCCTTAAACGGGCATCCGATTCTGGAGGCGAAAAAATGCTTCCAGGATAAGGAACACGGATATGGAGTGGTGAATGTACTGACCAGACTGCGGCTGAAATATGGAGAGGATGTGCTGTTTTACTATGAGGCAGAAGAAAATGGAACCCGGTGTACAATCCAAATTCCGGATGACGGAAAGGAGAAACGTGATTTATAGAAAATATTTGCAATCGGTGTTTTGTATCGCACTGGTTCTGACAGTGCTGACCGGATGTGGTAAAAATACGGGGCAGACAAGCCGGAGCACAGAAAAAAAGGAGATTGATATTCCGATCATTCTGACGGTAGATCCGACTTCCGGCAAGAAAACGGAACAGGATGTCGTTGATGCATTTAATGAAGAATATGCCGGTACGTATCATATGCAAGTGGAATGGATCATGGAGACGGAAGAGGAATACCGAAAAAATCTGAAACGGTTAAATGTCACAGACGAGCTTCCGGCTGTGATCTATGATGTGCGCACCCTGCCGTCCTTTTATCAGATGATGGTTGCGGATGGACGGATCGAGAATCTGAGTCCGTATCTGGAAGAGGATGAAGAGTGGAGGAATATGATCGAACCGGCGGTGATGGAAGGCTGTACGGATGAGGATGGCAATATCTATCTTGGACCGATCAGTACGGCGGCATTTGCGTGCGCCGGCATGTTTTGGAATCCGGAGCTTTTTGCGGAAGCAGGGATTGAGAAATTCCCGGAGACATGGGAAGAATTTTGGGACTGCTGTGACCGGCTGCAGGCAAACGGAATCACACCGCTTGGACTTCACACTGAAGGAACCGGCTGGGCGCCGATGCTGATTGCAACAGCAGAGGCAGCACACACGGAAGAAGGCTATGCATTTATGAAAGAGCTTCTCCCAGAAAGCTATTCCAATGATACCGGTCTTGAAATTGCAGAAACCTTGCAGAAATTGTTTCGGTATACAACAGAAGATGCAATTCATGCGGACTACGATGTGGCATACAATAATTTTGTCACAGGAAAGGTGGCAATGATTCCGAACGGATACTGGATGATCGACCAGTTGCCGGAAGAATGGAAAGAAAAGGTAAGATTTTCCGCATTTCCGGGAAATAAACTGATCGCCTCACCGGAAACCTTTGGCTGGGCGGTGGTTTCCACTTACAGCGAGGAGGTCAAAGAAGGAGCGGTTGAATTTTTGAAATTTCGCACGAAATTCAATCTGGAAGAGAAGAAAGAGCTGATGGACAAGAACGGACGCACTGAAATCAGCCAGCTCCTTCAGGATTATGTAAATGCCTACAATAACAATCCGCAGATCGTTCCGAACTATCAGGTGAAATGGAACTCCATCCTTCAGGAAGAGACGATCGGGGAGTGCCTGCCACAGCTTGCCGCCGGGAAAATGACGCTTGCGCAGATGGTGGAGACTGCCGATGAAAGTATCCGGGAGTATGAGAAAGAGAGATGATGGGAGGAGAAGGCTGTTGGTGTCATTTTATCAATAACAAATTTTTTACATTTCGAAAAGTATATTTTTTGTTAAAGGAGGTTTGCGATTTGTTACAGCCTTTGATTGGATTCTTGCTATTATTTAAGCATAGAAAAGAAATCCAGACGAGGAGGAACGGAAATTATGAAAAACAAAAAAAGATGGCTGGCACTGGGGCTGGTAGGAATCATGACACTTGGATGCTTTGCAGGATGTGGAAGCAAGAGCGATGGCAAGAGTGCAGACGGTAAAGGGGACAGCAGCAAAGGATCTGTATATTATCTGAACTTCAAACCGGAGCAGGATGAACAGTGGCAGCAGCTGGCAAAGGATTACACAAAAGAGACAGGTGTAGATGTAACGGTTGTTACAGCAGCTTCCGGAAACTATGAAACCACTCTGATGAGTGAAATGGGAAAGAGCGGAGCACCAACATTATTCCAGGTAAACGGACCTGTAGGACTTGCAAACTGGAAAGATTACTGCTACGACTTATCAGATTCTGATATTTACAAAGAACTCACAAGTGATGATTATGCACTGAAAGACGGAGATTCTGTAGCAGGTATCGGATATGTTATCGAAACATACGGAATTATCACAAATAAGACATTATTAAAAGAAGCAGGATATACACCGGATGACATCAAATCTTTTGCAGATCTGAAAAAAGTAGCAGAAGACATTACAAATAGAACTTCTGAACTTGGATTTTCTGCATTTACTTCAGCAGGTATGGACGGATCTTCTGACTGGAGATTCAAGACACACCTTGCAAACCTTCCGATCTACTTTGAATATCAGGATGAAGGAATTAACACAACAGATGCAATCAAAGGCACATATCTTGACAATTATCGCGATATGTGGGATCTGTACATCAACAACAGCACATGCGATCCAAAGGATCTTGCTGCAAAGACAGGTGACGATGCAAGAAATGAATTCCTGAATAAAAAAGCTGTATTCTATCAGAATGGTACATGGGAATATACACAGCTGATCGATGGCGGTCTGACAGATGATGACATGACCATGCTTCCGATTTACTTTGGTGTAGGCGATGAAGCAAACCAGGGACTCTGCACAGGTACAGAAAATTACTGGTGCGTAAATAAAGACGCAGACGAAGCTGATATTCAGGCTACATTAGATTTTATGGACTGGTGTGTAACTTCAGATGAAGGAACAAAATGTATGGCAGACGATATGGGATTCAACATTCCGTTTAAGAAAGCTCAGGAATCTCAGAATCTCTTTATCAAAGAAGACAAACAGATGACCGAAGACGGAAAGACTCCGGTAGCATGGAACTTCTCAACAATGCCTTCAGAAGAGTGGAAAAATGGTGTTGGATCTGCACTGACAGCTTATGCGGCAGATCAGACAGATGCTAACTGGGATGCAGTAGTAAGTGCATTCGTAGATGGATGGGCATCTGAATACAAGCTTGCAAATGAATAAATAAGTTGCATAAAAAGAACTGACCTAGGGGCAGGCGGCTTGCCTGCCCCTTTTAAGTGAGAGGAGAGCCTGTACGAAGCGGGTTTTCTGGATATGGGAAACTACGTTTTTCCATATAAAAATAAAAAGTGAAATGAGAGCCACCTGGTAGGAAGATCCTTCCGGGCAAAAGGAAAAGAGGAGGATTTCTATGGAAAAGGCACTGAAAAAACATGCACCAATATTTGTTCTCCCAACATTTCTTGCATTTGTGATCGGATTTATCATTCCGTTTGCACAGGGATTTTATCTTTCTTTTTGTAAGTTTACAACAGTAGGAAATGCAACATTTGTTGGAATATCAAATTATACCGCAGCAATCAAGGATACATCCTTTACGAGTTCATTTAAATTTACAGTATTATTTGCGATTGTATCTATCTTACTGATTAACGTACTGGCATTTGGCCTGGCACTGCTTCTGACACAGAAGTTAAAGGGCACCAATATTTTCAGAACTGTTTTCTTTATGCCGAACCTGATCGGTGGAATCGTACTTGGATATATCTGGCAGATTCTGATCAACTGTCTGCTTACGATCATCGGTCAGCCGCTCCTGGCACTGAATTCTTCAGCCGGTTACTGGGGACTTATCATTTTGATGTGCTGGCAGCAGATCGGATATATGATGATCATTTACATCGCAGGTCTTCAGAATGTACCGGATGATCTGATCGAAGCAGCAGAGATTGACGGAGCAGCAAAGTGGGATATCCTCTGGAAGATCAGAGTTCCGATGGTAATGTCTTCCATTACGATCTGCGTCTTCCTGACACTTACCAATTCATTTAAATTGTTTGACCAGAACCTGGCTCTTACAGGTGGAGATCCAAACCATGCAACAGAAATGCTGGCACTGAATATTTACCAGACATTCTACGCACGTGCCGGAATGCAGTGGAAAGGTTATGGACAGGCAAAAGCAGTGATCTTCTGTGCTCTGGTTATCATTATTTCACTGGTACAGCTGAAAGCAACAAGATCTAAGGAGGTGCAGCAGTAATGAAAAAGAAGAAAAGTATTGCAAATACAATATGGATAGTTATATTAACAATTGCGGCACTCGCCTGGATTTATCCGATCATTATGATCCTGATGAACTCTTTAAAAAAAGAATCAGCGATCAGTACAGGAACTGCATTTAAACTTCCGACTGCAGATGCATTTGCAGGAATCGCAAACTATGTAGATGCCGTTGCTTCAAAAGGATTTTTAAGCAGTCTTGGATACAGTACATTTATTACGATTACTTCTGTAGTTGCTATTCTTGTATGTTGCTCCATGTGTGCATGGTATATAACCCGTGTAAATAGTCCGATTTCAAAGATTTTATATTATCTGTTTGTATTTTCCATGGTTGTTCCTTTCCAGATGGTTATGTTCACCTTGTCACAGACAGCAGATACCTTACATCTGAATATGCCATGGAATATCTGGGTGATCTATCTCGGATTTGGCGCAGGTCTTGCGGTATTTATGTTCTGCGGATTTGTAAAATCGATTCCTGTAGAAATCGAAGAAGCTGCCATGATCGACGGATGTAATCCGCTGCAGACTTTCTTTTTGATCGATATCCATATCCTGAAGCCTACTATGATATCCGTAGGTATTCTGGAGGCAATGTGGGTATGGAATGACTACCTGCTTCCAACTCTTGTACTTGATATTAAGAAATATAAAACAATCCCGATGTTGATCCAGTATTTCCGCGGAAGTTACGGAAGAGTTGAAATGGGACCGATGATGGCAAGCATCATGCTTACAGTAATCCCGATCATCATTGTATATCTGGCAGGACAGAAGTACATCATCAAGGGTGTTGCTGCAGGAGCTGTAAAGGGTTAGAAAAATATAGTATAAATTTGGCGGACAGGTGTTGCTTGTCCGCTTTTTTCAGGTTTGACATTTTGATTGAAAAAAGTAATATTTTTACAAAGTGATTGGGGACGAAATGACAGGAAATAAATAGAAAAAGCTTGCAAATTTTGAGAGTTTCCGTTAAGATATTGCGAAAATGGTAGAAAACATTGAGAAAGGAAAAAAGGTATGTTTCAGACAATTATTGGGGCGGTCAGCTCATTTATGTACAGCAAACTTCTGGTGATTATGCTGATCGGAGCAGGTTTATATTTTACAATCCGGACAAGATTTCCACAGGCGCGTTTATTTAAGAGAGCCTGTGAGTCTGTGATGGAGAAGCCGGACGATAAAGAGGCAATCTCATCATTCCAGGCATTGATGGTTTCAACGGCATCGAGAGTAGGAACAGGAAATATTGTCGGGGTGTCATCCGCAATCTGTATTGGGGGATTTGGTTCTGTATTCTGGATGTGGGTGATTGCGATCATCGGAAGTGCGTCAGCACTGATTGAAAGTACGCTGGCACAGATTTATAAGAAAAAGGGAGAGGACGGGAAATGCTATGGTGGTCCGGCTTATTATATCGAGGCGGCACTGCATTGCAGACCACTGGCAATCGTGTTCTGTATTGCCATGATCATGACTTATGCATTTGGATTCAATATGCTGGCATCCTATAATCTGCAGTCTACATTTTCCGGATTTTCTTTTTATGATCCGAAGGTAAGCCCATGGATCATTGGTGGGATTCTGGCAGTTATGACCGGATGGTGTCTGCTTGGCGGCGGAAGCCGTATTGTAAAGGTGACATCGACACTTGTGCCGGTGATGGGACTTGCATATATCGGGATTGCGCTGATTGTGGTTATCATCAATATCCGCAATGTGCCGGAAATGTTCCTACGCATTTTTGAGGAAGCGTTTGATTTCAAGGCAATTTTCGGAGCGTTTGCGGGTTCTGCTATGATGCAGGGAATCCGCCGGGGGCTTTATTCCAACGAAGCCGGAATCGGTTCGGCGCCGAATGCATCCGCTTCTGCAAACGTCAGTCATCCGGTCAAACAGGGACTGGTTCAGATGCTGTCTGTCTTTATCGACACACTTCTTCTTTGCACGGCAACGGCGATGATGTGTATGTCGTCTGGCATTGATCCAACCAGGGAGATGCAGGGGGCACCGTGGGTTCAGGCATCTCTTCAGGAATCCCTGGGAGCCTTTGGCCCGGTATTTATCACGGTGGCTATGGTATTTTTTGCGTTTACAACATTGCTTGGAAATTGTTTCTATTGTGACAATCTTCTGACCTATATCCATAAAAAGGAACCGGGAAAAAAATTTATGCGCGGATTCCGCCTGGTATCGGCATTTGTTGTATTTCTGGGGGCAGGTATGGAAATGTCGCTTTTGTGGGATCTTTCCGATGTACTGATGGGCGTGATGGCACTGATCAATATTCCGGTGATCCTGATTTTGTCCGGGACGGCATTTAAGGCAATCCGGGATTATGAGGATCAGTTGAAGCGGGGAGTTAATCCGGTGTTTAAAAGTGCAGATATTGAGCTGGAGCAGAAGACGGATTTCTGGAATTAGGGAATCTGCGAGAGTAGTTCGGAAAATGATGGAAGGCTGTGAATTGGATTTGACAAAAGTTGTTTTGTGATAATTTGGCGTGAAATCCGGCTTGACAAATTTTGAAGGATACGGTAGTATGACAAAAGAAGAGAAAATTACAGGCTATGAAGAGAACAAGTAGCAGATGACAAGGCTCAGACAGAAAGTAACCGGTTGATGAGAGGTGCACGAAGAGTCAGATGTGAATACATCTTGGAGCTTCACACCGAACGCGCGGAAGCGCAAGTAAGCTGTGACGGAGTGGCGGACGTTATACCTGCTTCGGTAATGTTAGTTACTGACTGAGGCATTCGGTGCGAGCCGGATGTGAATTAAGGTGGTACCACGAGAGAATATACCTCGTCCTTAAAGGCTGATTGGCCGGAGGACGAGGTTTTTTGTCGGAAATTTTTGAAGGGTGGTTTAAGGGGGACGCCATCCTTGAAAAACTTCGAAGAGTTCCGGACAGGGACGCATCCTTCTTCCGGCGGAGAAGATTGGCTGTGAATAAGATAAAAAGATTGGTAAGAGAAAGGAAATTAGGAAAATGGGTATTTATGAAGAGCTGCAGGCCAGAGGATTGATTGCGCAGGTTACGGATGAGCCGTTAATTAGGGATCTGGTGAATAATGGGAAGGCTACGTTTTATATTGGGTTTGATCCGACGGCAGACAGTCTGCATGTTGGACATTTTATGGCACTGTGCCTGATGAAGAGACTGCAGGAGGCTGGTAATAAGCCGATCGCTTTGATCGGGGGCGGTACTGCTATGATCGGGGATCCGTCCGGTAGAACAGATATGCGTCAGATGATGACACCGGAGACAATCCAGCACAACTGTGACTGCTTTAAGAAGCAGATGAGCCGTTTTATTGATTTTTCAGACGGGAAAGCACTGATGGTTAATAATGCGGACTGGCTGATGGATCTGAATTATGTGGAAGTACTTCGTGAAGTCGGAGCACATTTCTCCGTAAATCGTATGCTGACTGCAGAATGCTACAAACAGCGTATGGAAAAGGGACTGAGCTTCCTTGAGTTCAATTACATGATCATGCAGAGCTATGATTTCTATATGTTATACCAGAAATACGGCTGTAATCTTCAGTTTGGTGGAGATGATCAGTGGAGTAACATGCTTGGCGGTACAGAGCTGATCCGTCGTAAGCTTGGCAAGGATGCAAGTGCGATGACAATCACACTGCTTCTGAATTCAGAAGGTAAGAAGATGGGTAAGACACAGTCCGGTGCGGTATGGCTCGATCCGGAAAAGACTTCTCCGTTTGAATTTTACCAGTACTGGAGAAATGTGGCAGATGCAGATGTTCTTAAATGTCTGCGTATGCTGACATTCCTTCCGCTTGAGCAGATTGATGAGATGGACAAATGGGAAGGCGCACAGCTTAACACAGCAAAAGAAATCCTTGCGTTCGAACTGACAAAACTGGTTCACGGCGAAGAAGAAGCTACAAAGGCACAGGAAGGCGCACGTGCACTGTTCAGCTCAGGAAATGCAGCAGATATGCCGACAGCAGAGCTTTCTGATGAAGATTTTGCAGACGGGTCTGTCGATATCCTGACACTGCTTCACAAGAGTGGACTGGTTGCTTCCAAGTCAGAAGCACGCCGTGCCGTACAGCAGGGAGGAGTTGCCGTTGACGGAGAAAAGGTTTCCGATATTGCGACAACATTTACAAAAGCAGACTTTGAAGGTGAAGGAAAAGTTGTAAGAAAAGGAAAGAAGAATTTCCGTAAAGTAATCGCAAAATAAGAGGATAGAAAAATGAGTTTTACAGAAATAGAAGCAGAAGAATTAAAGGATAATCCATTTGACCTGATCGGAAAACAGTGGATGCTGATCACAGCAGGAAATGAAGAAAAATGTAACACCATGACAGCTAGCTGGGGTGGTGTTGGAATTATGTGGGGCAAGCCGACTGCGACAGCTTATATCCGTGATTCCCGTTATACCAAAGAATTTGTGGACAGAGAAGATTATTTTACACTGGCATTCTTTGGAGAAGAGCATAGAGAAGCGTTAAATCTCTGTGGAAGAGTTTCCGGAAGGGACGAAGATAAGATCAAAGAAGCCGGTCTGACACCATATTATGTAGATGGAACAGTTGCGTTTGAAGAAGCAAAAATGATCTTTGTATGCAAGAAGGTTTATGTACAGCGCATGGGAGAAGAAAATTTTGTTGAGAAAGCAAATCTTGACAAATGGTATGCTGACAAAGATATGCATAACATGTATATGGGAGAAATTAAGAAGATTCTTGTGAAAGAGGATTAGGCTATGTGTAGTAGAATACAGAAGCTGACTGTAGTTCTGGCCTCTGCATCACCGCGCAGGACAGAACTGCTGGAACAGGGAAATATAAAGCATGTAGTCATGCCGTCACACTGTGAGGAAGTAATTACATCCCAGGTTCCAAGCCAGGTTGTGGAAGAACTTTCTGCGCAGAAAGCAGAAGATGTCTACCAGCAGTATGAAAAGAAAAATGCAGGGGATTTTCTGGTGATCGGTTCGGATACGGTGGTTGCAGCAGATGGAAAGATTCTCGGAAAGCCAAAGGATAAAGAAGAGGCATATCAGATGATTTCCATGCTTCAGGGAAAAGCGCATCAGGTTTACACCGGTGTTACACTTCTGATAAAGAAGGATGGGAAAAAGATCCGGAAGACATTTCATGAATGCAGTGATGTGCATGTATATCCGATGTGCAAGGAAGAAATCCGGGAATATATTGCAACAGGAGAGCCGATGGACAAAGCAGGAGCCTACGGGATCCAGGGTGCATTTGGCATGTATATCCGTGGGATTGAAGGCGATTATAATACGATCGTGGGTCTTCCTCTTGCGAGAGTTTATCAGGAAATGAAGGAATATATTTATTAAAAAAGAAACTGGGAGAGATGACTTGTTGGAAAAGTCATCTCTCCCGGTTTTTTAGGAAGAAAAAGTTTTATTTCAGATACTGCACACTGTATGGTGGTATTTCGAGCTGGCCGTTCATCTGGATTTCATTTCCGGTGAGCAGATCAGTCATAGTTCCCCCGAGTTCGCCGTTGTGTGCGGTAAATGGTGCATCCGATGCGTTAATTGCAACCAGCATCCGTTCATCATCTGTTTTGCGCTCAAAGATGAGCTGATGATTAGTAAGGACAACATTGCGATAACTTCCATGGCAAAGAGCATTGCTTCCGGTTCTGACATGGATCATTTTTTTGATCTGTTCAGTCAGTGCATTCGGTTTTGGCGCATCGAAGCATGGGCGGAGAGCATAGTCATTGTCCGGAGCTTTTACTCCTTCCACACCCCATTCACTTCCATAATAAATGCAAGGAACACCCGGCATACCAAGAAGAAGACCGTAAGTCAGCGGCAGGTGGTTCTTGTTGGTCAGGATACTTGCAATTCGGGTCACATCGTGGTTGTCAACAAAAGACATCAGATGTTTTCCACGGTAAATGCACCACTGTTCCGGTCCGTACTGACGGTTCAGAGAGTGCGCGATCTCAAACATGTTCATGCTGTTGAAGCTAGAATAAATGCCTTTATAGCATTCATAGTTGGTGCAGCTGTGCAACATTTCGTCATTGACGATCTGATTGTAATCCCCGAAGAGAACCTCTCCGATCAGTGCAAAGTCAGGTTTTAATTCCTGACAGAAACTGCGCAGACGTTTCATGAAATTGCGGTCCAGGCAGTATGCAACATCAAGCCGGAGACCGTCGATGTCAAATTCATCGATCCAACCCTTTACACATTCCAGAAGATAATCTACAACAGCAGGATTGGCAAGATTCAGTTTGACCAGTTCAAAATGTCCTTCCCATCCTTCATACCAGAAACCGTCATTGTAGCAGGAATTACCGTCAAAATTGATGCAGAACCAGTCTTTGTATGGAGAATCCCATTTCTTTTCCAGTACATCTTTAAATGCCCAGAAGCCACGTCCTACGTGATTAAACACACCGTCAAGAACGATTTTTACATTGTGTGCATGGAGATCTTTGCATACTTCTTCGAAATCTTCATTGGTTCCGAGACGGCAGTCGATTTTTTTATAATCCCTGGTGTCATAACCATGATTGTCTGATTCGAAAATTGGATTTAATAATATAGAAGAGATACCTAAGGATTCCAGATAACTGCTCCAGTCCTTTAATTTTAAAATCCGGGATACGGTTTTGCCGTCATTTGCGGTCGGAGCGCCACAGAATCCAATTGGATAGATCTGATAAAAAATTCCTTCATAAGCCCACATATTCTAGTACCTGCCTTTTAGTCAAAATTTGGATAAAAATCCCATATATCTATTGTATCAGATAGAGTCAAATGATGGTATACTATTTAAAGCAAAAGTGGAATTTGTAAAAATGTAATGATATGGTAATGTTTTTGAAAAAAGGAGAAAGGGAAGCTATTTTTTTTGTTGCAATTTATAGTTGCTTTTATTATAATTTATAGTGCGTGAAAAGGTATTTGTGCATAATAATGCACAAATCATGGAGAGAAAAATGTGGCAGTTTATACTAGGAAGTACAGGATTTATTCTGTATTTTATTTATGATATTAACAGTGTTCGTATGAAGAATGCCGTATTACAAAAATTTTTTGCAGTTGGGAGTATTTTCGTTGTAGTATCGCTGATTGCAGAGCTTTATGCAGCATGGGGGAGCTGCCATCGGAAGATCGGAACAATGACCGGATTTGGATTAGGAGGACTCCTTTTCTTTTGTCTGCTCATTTATACGTTGTTTTTTGCGCTTCCCTTTGAAGAAACCTATTGTGAAGAAAATAAACTGCGTGCGGCTTATACGGAAGGTATGTATGGATTGTGCCGCCATCCTGGTGTTTTATGGTTTGCGGGAGCATATCTGTGCATGTGGGGAATGGTCGGTGGATGGAAGCATGGGATTTATTTTTTACTTATGATTTTCTGGAATTATCTGTATATTATTTTTCAGGATCTGTGGACATTCCCACGGACATTTTTTAACTATAAAGAATATCAGCAAAGTACGCCGTTTCTGATACCGAACAGAAAAAGCATACTGGTGTGCCTGCGTACTATCAGAAAAAATGATTGATCTGGAGCGGACAGTCTATGAATTTAAAAGAAAAATTAAAAAAACAACAGTATAATGAAATATGGCAGCAATACTGTGGATTTCTGGATCTGTCGATGGACGGCTACATGAAAATCCAGCGGCGGTTGATGGAAGAACAGATCCAGCTGTGGAGTAACTGTGGACTTGGACAGTCGATTTTGAAAGGAAAACATCCCCGAAATCTGGATGAATTCCGTAAAATGGTACCACTGACGGAGTATGAAGATTATGCAGATATTCTTTTGACCAAGCAGCCTGATATGCTTCCTGGGAATCCGGTGATCTGGATTCAGACAACCTGGGAAGGCGGGAAACATCCGATTAAGGTTGCGCCGTATACAAGAAGTATGCTGGATACCTACCGGAATAATGTGACAGCATGTCTGATTTTATCGACCAGCAGGAAAAAGGGATCTTTTGATGTTGCATCTACGGACAAATTTCTGTATGCGCTGGCACCGCTTCCGTATGCTACCGGACTTTTTCCACTGGCACTCGGGGAAGAAATCGATATCGAGTTCCTTCCGGCAGTAAAAGATGCTGTGAATATGAGTTTCAGCGAACGAAACAAGCTGGGATTTAAAATGGCGATGAAAAAAGATCTGGGATTTTTCTTTGGCCTTGGAAGTGTGGCTTATGCAGTAAGCCTGAGCCTTTCTTCGCTGACCGGTGGCGGTGGTATCCAACTATCAAGTATTCTGAAATGCAGACCGCATATGATTTTCCGCCTGATACAGGCAAAGTACCGCTGCAAAAAGGAGAACCGGAAATTACTTCCAAAGGATTTATTCCATTTAAAAGGGTTCATGGTAGCGGGTACGGATAATCAGTGCTATAAAGATGATCTGGAAGAACTCTGGGGAATCCGGCCGATGGAATTGTTTGCCGGTACGGAACCATCTATAATGGGGACAGAGACCTGGACGAGAAAAGGAATGTATTTCTTCCCGGATACGGCATTTTATGAATTTATCACAGAGAAGGATATGTTGAAAAATCATGAGGATCCGTCTTATATTCCACCGACATATCTGATGGATGAAGTCCGGCCGGGAGAAAAATATGAGCTCGTATTTACAATTTTGAAAGGCGGTGCATTCGCGAGATATCGCTGTGGTGATATGTACCGGTGCGTCGGACTGCAAAACAGGGAAGATGAAACGCAGATCCCCCGTTTTGAATATGTGGACCGGGTACCATGGATCATTGATATTGCAGGATTTACAAGGATTTCAGAAAATGGGATCCGAAATGTGATTCGTCTGTCAAAGCTTCCGATCACAAACTGGGTTGCGGCAAAGGAATATAATGAACAGAAGCGCCCATATCTGCATATGTATGTAGAACTGGAACGGGAATCCTTGCTGAACAGTGCCATGAGCGCCGATATTTTAAAAGAGTTACTGAGTACATATTTCAAATATATTGATCAGGATTACCGTGACTTGAAGAAAATATTGGGAATGGATCCTTTGCAGGTTACAATTTTTACGTGCGGAACATTTGAAACTTATGAAAAACAGACTGGAAAAAAACTGCATCAGATGAATCCTTCTTATTATGATTTGAAGGCGTTGCTGGAAGTGCAGGAATGTTTGAACAAAGTGAGATAAGAGGGAATTATGGGAACCTATGGATATATTTCAATCATAGCAATGGTGTGCTATGGATTTATGCTGCTGATGTTTCTGACAGCGAAGCGAAATAAAATTGTAAATAGCTTTCTGGTAGTGTTGGTTGGACTGCTTTTCTGGGCTGGAGGATCGGCATTTATGCGTGTTCATCTGTGGCCAAGTTATGAATTCTGGTATCAGGTTTCCCTGCTTGGAATTTTACTACTGCCGTATGCATATTATTGTTTTATTCTGGCATTTGGCGGGGTGAAAAAAGGTCTGCCAGGGAAAATATATCTGGCTGTTATGCTGATCTGTTTTGTGGTAAATATCCGGCATGGGGTATTCCTGGGATGCCCGAATGTGGTGGAAAAGAATGGGCTTCCTACTTTTGTGTATGAGATTAAACCTACTATATTAGTACTATTTTTCCCGGCTGGGATTTTTTTGATTTATCTTTTCCTTATCCTTGTGCGGATCTGCAAAGCAAATCCCAATATGAAAGTACAGTATGAACCGGTCATGGCAGGGGTTCTGGTGTTGTTTGCAGGGAATATGTTGCTTGGAATACCATTTTTCAGTGGATTTCCGATTGATATTTTAAGTGGTGTTGTAAATGTATTTTTCCTGTTTTATGCACTGATCCGCAGACGTCTGTTCCGGCTGCAGATGCTGGCATCGCCCAGTCTGTGTTACGGTGTGGGATTTTTGTTTTCTGTTATTGTATTTTTGAATGTAATTCCATATCTGCAGAAAATCTTCCATATACAGATGAATAAGAATACAACGCTTTATGCCCTTGCTTTTGCAATTGTGTTTCTGGTGATTTATGCGCTGTTTACTTTTTTGTGGAAGCTTCTGGTACGCAGTGTGTTTGTCCGGGAAGAAAATTATCAGACAGAAAAAATCAGGGAGTTCAGCTCTGCGATTTCGAAGACGCTGGATTTAAATGAAATTCTGGACAAAACGATCAGTGTCATGAAAGAACTGATGGATGTTGGAAATATCTATATTTGTATGCAGGATGCACCGGGACAGCCATATCGGGGAGTGGCAAGTGATCAGCCACTGAATGATCTGACATTTACGATGGAAGAAGAAAACCCGATGATCCAGTGGCTGGAAGAACATGAAGAGCCGATCATTTACCGGGATTTCCGTTATACCGTGGAGTATAAGTCGATGTGGGAGAGTGAAAAACACCGGCTGGATAAAACGCATATCCGTTACTGTGCAGGGCTGAAAGATGGAGAATGCCTGGTTGGTGTGATTCTGATCACAGATGCTTCGGTGAAAAAACGGCTGGTATATGATGAGGTGCAGCTGATCTCATCTGTTACGTCGGTTGCATCGATTGCGATTAAGAATTCAAGATTGTACGAGAGAGCCCGCCAGGAAGCCAGAACAGATGAGATGACCGGATTACTGAACCGGAAATATTTCTATGAAGTGCTGAATGAAGAGCTTGAGAAAAACAGGGAGGCATCGCTGGCACTTGCGATCATCAATGTAGATGATTTTAAATTGTATAATCAGTTGTATGGGATGAAAGAAGGAGATCTGTGTCTGCAGCGGATTGCAGATATTATCAAAAGCAGTGTCGGAGAAAGTGGATACACGGCCCGCTATGGAGGAAAGGAATTTGCGGTTCTTTTACCGGGATATGATCTTTTTTCTGCCAGAAATATGGTGGAATCTATTGCAAAACAGATTTACGTTATGAATAACCGCAGAATGGATATGAAGCTGAAAGCGGTAACTGTGAGTGCCGGTATCAGTGCGGCTCCTTATGCGGCAAGGAACGTGAAAGAGCTGATGGAAAATGTAGATCTGGCAGTTTATCATGTGAAACATAATGGAAAAAATGGGATCCAGGTCTTTGATATGATGTTCCGGAACAACAGTGTGGGGAACAATACAAGGAATCACACCCATATTTATCAGGAGTATGAGTCTACGATTTATGCGCTGACGGCGGCAATTGATGCGAAGGATCACTATACGTTCAGCCATTCCAACAACGTAGCTTATTATGCAACGTCACTGGCGACGACTCTTGGAATGAACGAAGATATGATAGAGATTATCCGGCAGGCAGCACTTCTGCATGATGTCGGTAAAATCGGTATTCCGGAGTATATACTCAATAAAGAGGGAAAACTGACAGATGAAGAATATGAGATCATCAAAGGGCATGTAGAGGCATCGATCGATATTATCCGTCACCTTCCATCGCTGGATTATGTAATTCCGGCAGTCATCGGTCATCATGAGCGGTATGATGGAAAAGGATATCCACGCCGGATCGCAGGAGAAGATATTCCACTGACTGCGCGGATTTTGTGCGTGGCAGATTCTTTTGATGCCATGACATCAAAACGATGCTATAAAAAAGCATTTCCGGTTGAAGTGGCACGGGAGAAGCTTCTTCAGGATGCAGGCAGACAGTTTGATCCTGACCTGGTATATAAGTTTGTTGAATGCCTGGATAATGGCAGTATTACACTGGTGAAGGCAGAAGAAACTGTGGACAATCTGAAAGATATGCTGTAGAAAATTCCCACAAAAAAGTGATGAAAACCAGCAAGAAACAGTTGACAAAAGCTTGTCGGTATAATATAATATGCAAGTATGACGTGAGAAGAAACAGTTTGCACCAAAGCCCCGGAGTGAACTTGTTTTCTATAGAATCTACAATGAAAATAATTAGTAAACCGAAATTCACAGGAGGTCAACCAATGAAAACTTACATGGCTAATCCAGATAAGATTGAAAGAAAATGGTATGTAGTTGACGCTGAAGGACAGACACTTGGACGTCTTGCAGCAGAAGTCGCTAAAGTTTTAAGAGGAAAAAATAAACCGGAATTTACACCGCACATTGATACAGGTGACAACGTAATTGTTATCAACGCTGAAAAGATCAAAGTTACAGGAAAGAAATTAGATCAGAAAGTATACTATCATCACTCAGATTATGTAGGAGGAATGAAAGAAACTACATTAAGAGAAATGATGGCAAAGAAACCGGAACAGGTTATCGAACTTGCTGTTAAAGGTATGCTTCCAAAAGGACCTTTGGGAAGAACAATGATCAAGAAACTTCACGTATATGCCGGAGCAAAACATGCTCATCAGGCACAGAAACCAGAAGTTTTAACATTTTAGTCAGAGGTTTGAAAGGAGGAAATAAAAGTGGCAACAGCTAAATTCTACGGAACAGGAAGAAGAAAAAAATCTATCGCAAGAGTATACCTTGTACCAGGTACAGGTAAGATCACAATCAATAAAAGAGATATCGACGAATATTTAGGACTTGAAACTCTTAAAGTTGTAGTTCGTCAGCCATTAGTTGCAACTGAAACAGTTGATAAATTTGACGTTCTCGTTAACGTACATGGTGGTGGATACACAGGACAGGCAGGAGCAATCCGTCACGGAATCGCAAGAGCACTTCTTGAAGCAGATTCTGATTACAGACCGGTACTTAAGAAAGCCGGATACCTTACACGTGACCCACGTATGAAAGAACGTAAGAAATACGGTCTCAAAGCAGCTCGTAGAGCACCACAGTTCTCTAAACGTTAATTTCTGTTCACAAAGCGATAATCGTTTGGAACGAGAAAATGCATACAAAACCTCAGAAACCATGTGTTTCTGGGGTTTTTCTTTACCCTCGAATCTTTATGGAATGTCTCCCACAATTTTGTTTATGGCATCGATCAGAACCTGGACATCAAGATGAGTGTAGACACGTTCTGTAAGCGTCATAGCTCCAGAATGTCCAACAATCTTCTTGATGGTAGTTTCATCAATGCTGTGTTCTTTCATCATGGAAATTGTAGTGTGGCGCGTACAGTGTGGCGACCACTTAATTCCAATTCATGTTGTAAATGGAGTCTATTATCTGAATGGGAAGTTTGAAGAAGAAAAACAGTTCTGTAGAAACCGGTTAAATGTCAATTATAATCCGGAAGCTCCTAAACCCGAAATGTGGTTGAAGTATTTAAAGGATCTGGTTGAGGAAGAGGATATCCCAACCATTCAGGAATATCTGGGCTATTTGCTGATTTGTAGAGCAACTTTTTATAAGTGATTGAGACAAAAGGAAAACAAATATGTCGAACGTAACTGCATACGAAAAGATGAGAAGAGAAAGAGATGACGCTTTGAATCAGGTGGCAGAAGAAAGACAGAAAACTTTCATGGCAAAAAAGAATTTCAGAGAGGAGATTAATAAGGTAAACAAAAAAACAAACGATATATGAAAAGACTTATAAAATATTTTCTTTTTTTGTGCACTGAATAATCACAAAATTGAGATTCTTTCTTTTTTTTCATACACAGGAAAAGTCTGTGGTACAATATTGAAAGGTATCATTGCTATGCAGAGATTTCTTTGTGAGAATCTGTATCGGAGGAATTAGGATATGCAGTATATATTAGTTGTAGAAGATGATTTTGATTTGAATCAGGCGATCTGTTATTCTTTGAAAAAGTCAGGATATGGAGTTTATGGTGTGACTTTTATGGAAAAAGGGAAGCAGATTTTTTTTGAGAATCAGATAGATATGGTCCTTTTGGATGTGAATCTTCCAGATGGCGAGGGCTTCTCTTTTTGCCAGTGGGTAAAAAAGCAAAGAGAAGTTCCGGTCATTTACCTGACAGCCAGGGATATGGAGGAGGATGCTCTGGCAGGATATGAATCCGGGGCAGAAGATTACGTTACTAAACCATTTTCAATGAAGATTTTACTTAGAAAAATAGAAGTCATTTTAAAAAGAACTGCTTCGGTCAATCGTCTGATTTTTGCAGATGAGTATTTATATATAGATTTGGATCATGCACGAGTAACGGTAAAAGGTCAGGAATGCCCCGTCACACCGACAGAGTGCCGTCTGCTTCGTCAATTTCTTATGAACCGAGGACAGCTTCTGACTTATGATCTGTTATTGGAGCGGTTGTGGGATAGTGGAGGACAGTTTGTGGACAAGCACACACTGGCAGTAAATGTGAATCGTCTGAGAGGAAAGATTGAAGATAAGAATCACAGGTATATTTCAAATGTATATGGGATGGGATATCAATGGATTGGCTGATGTGTATCATGATGATAATTTTATTTGCAGCAGTACTGGTATTGTTATGGAAAAACTACCGGATAAAAAAAGAAGCGAAGTTGTTTGCTGAAAAGGTGGAAGATGCTCTGGATGCTATCGTAACAGGAAAAGAATGGAATATGGAAGAGGAATTGGAGGATAGCCTCTGGGGAAGAACAGGAACACAATTAGAGAAAGCCGAGCATGTATTTCGGAAAAAAGAAGAAGACGGTTTTCGTGAGAAAGAAAGAGTAAAGGGATTGATTTCTGATATATCCCATCAGACAAGGACGCCCATTGCCAATATTAAACTATACCTGGAACTTCTTGAGGACGAGGAGTTTTCGCAAAGCGGTCAGGAGTTTTTGGGAAAAATCAAAGGGCAGATGGAAAAAATTGATTTTTTAATGCAGAGCATGGTAAAAATGTCAAGGCTTGAAACGGGAATTCTGCAAATACATAAGGAAGACAAAAATCTATACGAAACAATCCGCCACGCAGTTGCCGGTGTGGTTCCGGAGGCGGCGTCAAAGGGGATTGATCTATATGTGAACTGCGAAGAAAATATGATGATTCGTCATGACAGCAAATGGACGGAGGAAGCAATTTATAATATTCTGGATAATGCACTCAAGTATACCGAACCAGGTGGAAAGATCCATATTCAGACAGAAAGACAGGAATTATTTTTAAAGATCAGCATTTCTGATACTGGAAAAGGGATTGCCCCGGAGAGGCAGGCAGAGATCTTTACAAGATTTTACCGTGAGCCGGAGGTGCATGATAAACCAGGGGTTGGGATCGGATTATATCTTGCAAGAACAATCATGGAACTTCAGAAGGGCTACATAGAAGTACAGTCTGAAGTGGGAAAAGGAGCGTGTTTTCGCTTGTATTTACCGGTGAATGAATCGTAACATAACCGATCGGGGATTGTCACAATCTTGTGATAATTGAAAATTGAGACAGGTTTGTGATTTTTAGGAGATATTCTATAGAATATCAAAAGAAGGAGGCAAACCAATGAAAGAATACATTGTAGAGACAAGAAGCTTAAAAAAATACTATCAAATGGGTGAAAATACGGTAAAGGCATTGGATGGCGTAGATTTTCGTGTGAAAGATCAGGAATTTGTTGCCATTATCGGAAAAAGCGGATCCGGGAAAAGTACACTTTTGCATATGCTGGGTGGACTGGATGTGCCAACAGAAGGGGAAGTGTTGGTAGAGGGGAAGTGCCTTCTGGGATTGAAAAAAGAACAGCTTGCCATATTCCGCAGAAGAAAGATCGGGTTTATTTTTCAGAATTATAATCTTGTCCCGGATCTTAATGTATATGAGAATGTCATTCTTCCGGTGGAACTGGATGGAAGAAAGGTTGATGTGGAGTATGTGGATGGGATACTCGAACTTTTAGGGCTGTCAGAGAAGAGGGAAGCTCTTCCTGGGACATTATCTGGTGGACAGCAGCAGAGGGCTGCGATTGCCAGGGCGCTTGCGTCGAAGCCTGCCATTATTTTGGCTGATGAACCGACGGGAAATCTGGATTCGGTTACCAGCCATGATGTACTTGGACTTTTGAAAATGGCAGCAAAACAGTTCAGCCAGACCTTGATTCTTATCACGCATGACAGAGACATTGCACAGCTTGCAGATCGTATCGTACATATTGAGGACGGAAAGATTGTAGGAGATACCGGGAAGGGAAGTGATTCCTATGCTTAAGAATCCGAATCAGAAAGTGATCAAAAGGATGGCATGGAACGCTTTAAAAGTAAACAGGAGAAAGACCATTACTTTGCTCCTTGCGGTTCTTCTTTCTTCCTTTTTGGTATTTACAATATTCACAGTTGGAGATTCTTATTTTAGGCTTCAGAAAATTCAGAACATCCGTATGTCAGGAGCAGAATTTGATGCAATCATGTATGGAGTGACGGATGAACAGAGGCAAATGTGTGAGAACAACCCGGATATCGTTCTGACAGGTACAGTGGGAGTCTGTGGATGGGTAGAAAAAACAGATCAGGATTCCACCCCGAATGTGGGACTGATCTGGGCAGATGATGGATATTGGACACAGATGATGGAGCCGGTCAGAGAAAAGCTGGAAGGAAGATATCCGACAGCTTTGGATGAGATAATGGTAACACAATCCGCTTTAAAAGAATGTGGTTACGAAGATCTTGATGTAGGCGATACCCTTGCTATGTCTTATGGAACAAATGAGGGGATCTTTACAGGGACTTTTCGAATCTGTGGGATCTGGGACGGATATGGACCCAAGAAGCAGTTTTATGTTTCGAAAGAATTCTATGATCAATCGGGGTGGAAGCTTTCGCAGGCAGCTTCAGGTCGTTACCTTATGGATTTTAAGCAAAAAATCATGACAAAAAAAGAGCAGAATGCTTTTATCGAAAATATGAATCTTGGAAAGCAGCAGAATCTTTTCTTCATGGAAGATCTTGGCGCATCGGTTCAGATATTGGCAGGTCTTATTGGCTTGATTGCAGTTACCTGTTTGTGTGCGTATCTGCTTATTTATAATATTATGTATCTTTCCGTAGCTGGAAAAGTTCGTTATTATGGTCTGCTTCAGACGGTCGGAATGACGGAAAAGCAGATAAAAAGGATGATGAAGGAACAGATGCTTCTGATTGGATCTGCAGGGACAGTACTTGGATGTCTGTCAGGTGGGATGGTATCCTTTTTCCTGATTCCTGTTGTTGTAAAATCACTTGGAATCAAAAGTGGCTATGTTGGAGCAGATATGGTTCGTTTTCATCCGGCAGTTCTGCTGGCAACCATCTTACTGGTTGGGGTTACCATCTTTCTGGCAAGCCAAAAACCGATAAAAATGGCAGCAGATATTTCTCCAATAGAAGCGCTTGGTTATTGTCCGACCCACAAAAACGTAAAAGTAAGAAGAGCAGGAAAGGGGAAAGTAATAGCAAGACTTTCCATGGAGCAGTTTACAAAGGATAAGAAAAGAACTGCGGTGGTACTGTTGTCTTTGGCCACCAGTCTGTCTGTGTACCTTTGTATTGTGACCATGCTGGACAGTCAGGCAGCAAGAACCATAGTGTCAAATTATATGGATACGGATATGGTCATTAAAAATGATACGGCATGTAAAGAAAAATCAGAAGACAGAAGAGACATTCTGGATGATTCTTTCGTGAAGTCAATCAAAGAAAATGCCGGAGTCTCTGAAGCACATTCTATGATATTTGCCGAGATTACAGTTCCATGGGAACCGGATTTTGCTGAGATGTGGATGAAAGAATTTTATGCAAAGTGGATGAGTACTCCATATAGTAAGGACAAGGACGAGTATCAGAATCATCCTGAGAATTTTGGATCCTCTCTGATCGGAATTGATGAACAGGAATTTGATTATTTAAATAACAGTCTTGAGCATCCGATCAATAAAGAGGACTTCCTTTCGGGAAAAGCATGTATTGTTTATCGAAATAGTTTGGATTTCGCAGATGCTGACGTAATAGGAAAAAATGTGACATGTGCTTTGTATGAAGATCAACAAACGACAAAAACTTTTATCATAGAAGGAGTTACGGACGAGAATTATTATACGGCACTCCTTGGATACCCACCGACGATTATAGCCAGTGATCAGGTAGTGAAAACATTTGCCAATAATCCAATTATATTAAAGACCAGCATAAAATATCACAAAGAATATGATAGAGATACAGAACAAGAAATCATGGCGTTATTAGAAGAAAATGACAATGCAAAAGACTTTTCCTGGGAATCCAAAATCGAAGATGCAGATGAGATTGAAAAAGCACAAGGTAATATGCCGCAACTGGGAATCGGGATTGTGCTGATTCTGGCTTTTATCGGAATCATGAACTACATGAACACCTTTGTAGTAAATGTGCAGAGCCGGATGATGGAGCTTTCGATTATGGAGAGTATCGGGATGACTCCGAAGCAGATTCTTGGAATGCTGGTCAGGGAAGGAGTTCTCTATGCAGGCGGCGCATGGCTTGTTACGCTAACAGTAGGAATGGGAGCTACGTATCTTCTTTATGAATCAATGAATTATCGTGGGATTGCGTTTTCAGTGCCATTACTTCCACTTTTATTTGCAGTGGGAATCAGTTTGCTAGTTTGTACTATGGTTCCAGTCCTTGCTTGGATTATTTTGGAAAAGAATGGAACTGTTGTCGAGAGGATTAAAGGAGTTGAGTGATTTTGGATTTTAGATATAGATATAGAACTGGGGTTTTTTGTCTGTTTATATTGAAAGAACCCCAATTTCCACATATAATAAAAGACAATGTGTAAAGAAATGAAGCAGGGAGAATAATAAAATATGAGTATATTAAATGTAGAACATCTGACACACGGTTTTGGTGACCGTGCCATTTTTGATGATGTATCGTTCCGCCTTTTAAAAGGGGAGCACATTGGTCTTGTAGGAGCAAACGGAGAGGGGAAATCCACCTTTATGAGTATTGTTACCGGGAAACTTACGCCAGATGAGGGAAAGGTAGAATGGGCAAAGAATGTGCGCGCAGGTTATCTGGACCAGCATGCAGTCCTTCAGAGTGGAATGACGATCCAGGACGTGCTGAAAAGTGCATTTGATCCGCTTTTACAGAAGGAGCAGCGGATGAACGAGATCTGTGAGAAGCTTGGCGAAGTAGATGAGGATGAGATGAATCTTCTGATGGAAGAGCTTGGAACGATCCAGGACGAGTTGACACTGCATGATTTTTACACGATCGATGCAAAGGTAGAAGAGGTCGCAAGAGCACTGGGACTTCTGGATCTGGGACTTGACCGTGATGTTACAGATCTAAGCGGAGGTCAGAGAACAAAGGTTCTTCTGGCAAAGCTTCTGCTTGAGAAGCCGGATATCCTGCTTCTGGACGAACCGACAAACTATCTGGATGAAGAACATATTACGTGGCTGAAGCGGTATCTGCAGGATTATGAGAATGCATTCATTCTGATTTCCCATGATATTCCGTTCCTGAATGAAGTGGTAAATATCATCTATCATATGGAGAATCAGGAACTGAACCGCTACGTGGGAGACTATGAACATTTCCAGGAGGTCTATGCAGTTAAGAAAGCACAGCTTGAGGCAGCATACCGCAGACAGCAGCAGGAGATCAGTGAACTGAAGGACTTTGTGGCGAGAAATAAAGCCCGTGTTTCTACAAGAAATATGGCGATGTCCAGACAGAAGAAGCTGGATAAAATGGATGTAATTGAGCTGGCAGCGGAAAAGCCGAAACCGGAATTTAAGTTCCGTTACGGACGGACTCCGGGAAAAATGTTATTTGAAACAAAGGATCTTGTAATCGGTTATGATGAACCACTTTCCAAGCCGCTGAATTTCCAGATGGAAAGAGGACACAAGATTGCGATTGTCGGAACCAATGGTATTGGAAAGACTACATTTTTGAAGAGTGTACTTGGTCTGATCCCGGCAATTTCCGGCGAGTGTGAGCTTGGGGAAAATCTTCAGATCGGCTATTTTGAACAGGAAGTTAAAGGAGAGAACAAGACAACCTGTATTGAAGAACTGTGGCAGGAATTCCCGTCATTTACCCAGTATGAAGTGCGTTCCGCCCTTGCAAAATGCGGACTCACTACCAAGCATATTGAGAGCCAGGTAAGGGTACTGAGTGGTGGTGAACAGGCAAAGGTAAGACTTTGTAAGCTGGTCAACAGGGACACGAATCTGCTGATCCTGGATGAGCCGACCAATCATCTTGACGTGGATGCAAAGGAATCTCTGAAAAAAGCGCTTCAGGAATACAAAGGAAGTATTCTTCTGATTTGCCATGAGCCGGAATTTTATCAGGATGTGGTAAATGAAGTGTGGGATATGAGCAAGTGGACAATGAAAGTATTTTAAAAGTGTTGTGCAGAAGACCTTTCGGGACTATCCTGAAAGGCCTTTTTGTGTTACTATTTATTTAGAGCGTATCATTTTAGTTATTACTTTTTATTTTATAGGAAATTCCGAAGGAACTTCCTATGAAATAAAAGGCACTACGTGCCGGAGATGCGCACTCGCACGAAGATGAAGAATGTCGCAAGCGACTGCGCTCGGCGCGAGAATGTACCGAGGTACATTCTTTTTTACAAAGCCGTTATATAAGCTTTACAGAAGTAAGATAGAGCCTGCAAAGCGCAACGTCTATAATAAAACGTGTTTCAGAAAAGAAAGGATGGGATAATATGCCGTCAACCTATGCACATTACATTTTCGGACAGCAGATCAGGGGCAGATTAAGCGGATATGAGAGAAAAGTTATTGATAAATACCCGGAGCTTTTTAATATTGGACTTCATGGACCGGATATTCTTTTTTATTACAGACCACTTGGCAAGAACAAGGTCAATCAGTTGGGAAGCCGTATGCATAGCGAGAGCGGAGCAAAGTTCTTCGTTCATGCAGCAAAGGTTTTACATACACACGACCAGTATGAGAAGCATCTGGCTTATGTATATGGAGTGCTCTGCCATTTTGCGCTGGATGTGACCTGCCATGGTTACGTGGAACAGACAGTAAAAGAGACTGGTCTTGCACATATTGCAGTGGAGGGCGAGCTGGACCGTAAGCTGATGATTATGAATGGAGAAAATCCAGTGAGCAGGAGGCTGACCGGACATATTGTTCCTTCTATGAAAAATGCGGTAATTATAAAAGATTTTTATCGCGGAATTACAGCAAAGGAAGTCAAAAAAGCACTGAATGGAATGGTATTTTATGACAGGATTCTTGTCTGTCCATCTAAAATAAAGCGGATGGCACTTTATGCAGCACTTAAAGTGGCAGGACTTTATTATGATTTTCATGGGTTTATTATCAAGTATCATGAGAATGGATCCTGCAGGGAACAGATAAGAAGACTGCTTCATCTTTATGAAAAAGCAGTTCCACTGGCAGACAAACTGATCTGTGAATACAAACCGTTTTTGGAAGGAAGCGCTACATTAGATTCTGTATATGCCTACACATTTGGTTCTCAGCTTCCGGGCAAGGAGGATACGTTGAATGAAAACAAAACTGACAAAACAGGAGAAAAACTGGATACTTTATGATGTCGGAAATTCTGCATTTACACTTCTGGCAGCAACCATTTTACCGATTTATTTCAACTATATCGCAGGAAAGCAGGGACTTTCGGATGTACAGTATCTGGCATACTGGGGATATGCAGTATCCATTGCAACCTTGCTTACGGCACTTGCAGGACCAGTATTTGGAACCGTTGCAGATACAAAAGGCTATAAAAAACCAGTTTTTACAATTGCACTTGGAATCGGGACAATTGCTTCAGTTGCTCTGGGATTTGCGAAGTACTGGCTGGCCTTTCTGGTAGTTTTTGTCATTGCAAAGGTCGGATATTCCGTAACACTGGTATTTTATGATTCCATGCTTGTCGATGTGACATCGGAAGACCGGATGGATGAAGTCTCTTCCCAGGGGTATGCGTGGGGATATATCGGAAGCTGTGTACCGTTTGTAATCTGTCTTCTGGTTGTGTTAAATGCAGGGAAGATTGGGATTACAATGGAAACAGCAATGATGGTTTCCTTTGTGATCATCACGGTATGGTGGGTAATTATGACATTACCACTTCTGAAAACTTATCACCAGAAGTATTATGTAGAAAAGAAGCAGCATGCTTTTTCAGAAAGCTTCAAAAGAATCGGCATTACACTGAAAAATGTAAAGAAGGAGAAGAAGGTTTTTCTGTTCCTTCTGGCGTTTTTCTTTTATATTGACGGGGTTTATACGATTATTGATATGGCAACTGCATATGGATCAGCACTTGGACTTAGCAGTACAGGACTTCTTCTTGCATTGTTGCTTACGCAGATCGTAGCTTTCCCATTTGCGATTATTTTCGGAAGACTTGCGAAGAAATATTCTGCAGAAAAGCTGATCACAGTATGCATCGTGGCATACCTTGGAGTGGCAATTTTTGCGATTTTTCTGCATTACCAGTGGCAGTTCTGGGTTCTTGCAGTCTGGGTAGGTATGTTCCAGGGAGGTGTGCAGGCGCTTTCAAGATCTTACTTTACGAAGATTATACCGGCGAACCAGTCAGGTGAATTTTTCGGCTTAATGGATATTTGCGGAAAAGGCGCGTCCTTTATGGGAACAACGATCGTGAGCCTGATCTCGCAGCTTACCGGCAATATCAATATTGGTGTGGGGATGATCGCTGTCTTGTTCGTGATCGGAATTATTTTATTCCGGAGAGCGGCAGCGCTAGAATAAAAATAAAGGATACAATAGATTTATGATGACAGAGCTTGAAAAATATTATAACAAATTCAACGAAGAGAAACGGCTTAAGAGCCGCCACGGACAGGTAGAATTTATCACTTCAATGAAGTACATTCACAAATATCTTCCTAAGCGGGAGCATGGACAGGTAAAGATTCTGGATGTAGGAGCCGGAACCGGGCGCTACAGTGTTGCGCTTGCCGAAGAAGGGTACGATGTGACGGCGGTAGAGTTGGTAAAATACAATCTGGGAATTCTGAAAAAGAAGAACAGCTCTGTGAAAGCATATCAGGGAAATGCGCTGAAGCTGTCACGTTTTCCGGATAAGGAATTTGACCTGATCATCCTGTTCGGACCGATGTATCACCTTTATACAAAGGAAGATAAGGTAAAGGCGCTGATGGAGGTAAAGCGTGTCCTGAAAGATGAGGGCACGATCCTGGTGGCTTATACAATGAATGAGTACAGTGTTCTGGTGTATGGATTCCGGGAGAATCATATACAGGAATGCCTGGAAAATGGCAAACTGGATGCGAATTACCGGGTATGTCCTTCACCGGAAGATTTGTATGATTATGTGCGTCTGGAGGATATTGACAGTTACAATGAAGCAGCAGAAATGGAACGGATCCAGATTATTTCGGCGGATGGACCATCCGATTATATGCGTCAGGTGTTAAATACGATGGATGAAAAGACCTTCCAGACGTTTATTGACTATCATCTGACTACGTGTGAACGCCCGGAACTGGTTGGTGCGGGATCACATACGGTAGATATTATAAGAAAGAAAAAAGATGGGGGAATAGAAAATGAAAGTAGCAGATATGCATTGTGATACGATTTTAGCGATTCAGAGAGGAAAGGAACAGGGAAAAGAGATTTCACTTCGTAAAAATAATTTAAATGTGGATCTTGAACGGATGAAAAAGGGGGATTATCTGATTCAGAATTTTGCCCTTTTTCTGGATCTGGAGGATCCGATACTTGCAGGAAGTCCATTCCGTTATGCAATGAAAATGGCGGATGTATTTTATCAGGAAATGGAGAAAAATAAAGACTGGATCCGACCGGTCACGAAGTATGAAGAGATTGAAGAAAACCGGAAAAATGGAAAGATGTCAGCGTTGCTGACATTGGAAGAAGGAGAAATCTGTGAGGGCGATCCTTCCCTTTTAAGAGACTTTTACCGGATGGGGGCAAGGATGATGACTCTGACCTGGAACTATCCGAATCAGCTTGGATATCCGGCAAAAGCGACTGGCGGAGAATTTGCCGGAAAAGCCTTTTCAGAAGCCGGATATGGGCTTACAACGCGTGGGATTGAGTTTCTGGAAGAGATGGAGAACCTGGGAATGATCATCGATGTGGCACATTTAAACGATGCAGGAATCCGGGATGTATTAAAGTTCACAAAGAAGCCTTTTGTAGCGAGCCATTCCAACGCGCGACATTTGTGCAGTCATCCGAGAAACCTGAATGATGAACTTCTGAAAGCGATCGGGGAAAGAGGCGGTGTGATCGGGCTGAATTATTATGCATATTTCCTGCGCGACTGGAAAGATGGAGAGACGGTTGTGAGCAGAGCGGAGGATATTGTGGCACATGCAAAATATATCCGTGATATGGCGGGAATAGAGGCTTTAGGACTTGGTTCAGACTTTGATGGTATGAATGGAGAACTGGAGATCGCATCCCCGGCAGATATGGAAAAGCTGGAAGAGGTATTTAAAAAGAATGGATTTGCAGAGAGCGAGATTGAGAAAATCTTCTATAAGAATGTAATGCGGATATATAGAGAAATGCTTGGGTAATTCCAGCAAAGCACATTTATAACATAGAAAACCCGGCTGTGGAGTGATCCACAAGCCGGGCTTTTTACTCTAGCATCTTTTGCAGTGATTACGCAACTGTTACATTAACAGCCTGAAGTCCACGGTTTCCTTCTGTGATATCGAAAGTAACGTTCTGTCCTTCTTCAAGAGATTTGTATCCTTCTCCTGCGATTCCTGAAAAATGTACGAATACATCTTCTCCGGTGCTTTCGTTTGTGATGAATCCGTAGCCTTTCTGTGCGTTGAACCACTTAACTGTACCCTTGTTCATTAGTAGTACCTCCTAAAAAATTGATGATGCCGATAAAAATAAAAATCACATATTTTTGTAAGTCATCAGACAGATGTTAATGATTTACAAAAATATGTGAAATCTAAATCTTATCTAAAACACAATTTCAGAATATCACGTGGTAGGACAAATGTCAAATCAAAATAGGAAAAATAGGAAAAAAATAAATGTCTTTTTATTGACAGGAAGAAAAAGGAATGCTATTATTTTTAACATATTTAAAGAGTGAAAATATTTGTACAAAGAGGTACTTTACTGCGGAGAAGAACGCAGAGAGTACCTCTTTTTTTGACTTGCAGGAGTGTTTTTTGTAAAACGAAAATACTTTGTGAGGTGCATTCTTTGATGTGAGTGTCAAAAGTATAAATGGGATGTCAGAAAGAGGTAGTGCAAATGAAAAATCATGAACTGGATGCAGTGGATCGTACAATTTTGAATATTTTACAGAGAAATGCCAAATGCCCATTGAAAGAGATTGCAGCGATTTGGAAGAACAAAGACACTGATCGTATTTTCAACTCCGATTGAACACAGAGGAATCAACGCAGATATAGAAGAAACACTGGAGTGAGAAATATAATTTTCCGTAAATCGAAAAAGACCCGGAAACAAAAGTTTTCGAGTCTTTTTCTTCTTTAAGGGCTATATAAACAAGCAGTTTGAAATAGTCATTTTGATTATTCAGCAGCGATAGCAACTTCAGGAGCAATTGTTTCAGTAACTCTTTCAGATGCTTTGATATCTGCAGGTGTTTTTGCAAAACCTTTAAATACGACTGAACCAACAAATCCAGCTAAAGATCCACCGATCGCAGCAAGTACGATTGCAGCTACAACCTTAAGCGGTGGGTTGAATCCGAATGGAGCTAAAAGCCCAGGAATCGGAGATGCTGTTCCAGGGGCGTTATTGATGATGCCGAGCATAGCTGCTGCAAGTCCGGCAAGTCCGCCGCCAAAGAAGTTTGATCCGTAAATCGGGATCGGATTCTGTGTAATAATATCAGCCTGTGTAAGAGGTTCAAGCATTACCGCGATAACATTACTGCGTTCGCCAAGTTTTAAACGGTCGAAAATGATACCGTTTGTGAAAGAACCACCAACACATGCAATTGCTGCAATACCCATTGCAAGTCCATCAAGTCCGAGCATAGCAGTCAGGGCCATAGAACTGAGTGGTGAGGTACAGATCATCTTCATAATACCACCGAGCAGGAATCCCATGATAATTGGAGACTGTTCAGCAGCGGCAGAAATCATACGTCCGATGTTGAGCAGTGTTGAATTAACGACCGGATCAACTGCGATGGCGATAATTCTTGCGAGCGGTGCGATTGCAAGAGCACCAACGATCAGATTCAGACCCTCTGGAAGTTTCTTTTCCAGGAACGGAGCTACAAAGCCTACAATATAACCTGCTACAAAACCAGGAAGGATTCCGTATCCTCCAACTGCGACACCTGCAACGACTGCAAGTACCGGATTACATCCCATACTGATCGGAACTAAAGTAGCTGCAGCGATTCCCCCGAAGCTGCCGGATACGGTTCCGAGTTCTGAGAAAAATGCAATTCCTAATAAATCACCTGTGATGTAATGGTGAACAGCTTCAACCAGGAACGAAGCAACAGCTGCATTAGCCATTCCAGACATTGCTTCTGATCCTTTTGGAAACTTCAGGCTGAATACAGAGAAGCAGGCTAAAGTGAGAAGCAGTAAACCAATACCTTTTACGATTGTTAACATATGATATCCTCCTTAAAATTTATATTTATTCGCATCAGTTATCGTGATAACATAATAAAATGGAAGTTACAAAAAGATACAAAAAGTATCAAAATGAAATTTATTTTTGGAAAAAACTACAAATACGGGAAGGATTTATTGTATATAATGACGGTAACTATAAGTAATAATGAATTATAGGGAAAATATATAAATAAAAAAATTATGTAAAGAGATGAAATAAGAAGCAGGAGGGGACCTGAAAATCAGGCCCTCTCGGTGCATTCCTGAATCAGTGCATTCAGGAAATTTTTAATTTTCACATTGCCGTGCCGTACACTTTTTCCACGGATGAAATCCATTTCCCTTCGGACTTGTTCAAAGTTATACAGGGAGTTGGAGTAGGTTGTAAACGTGTCATTGGCGTAATCCTCAAGACCAAGGTTGGCAAGGTTGACCATTCCCATGTTGGCTGTCCGACGGATCCTTTGTTCCATGGATTTCGGATTGTCACTGAACCGGCTGCAAAGTTCGCTTAAAGTGACATTGTCAACTTTCTGGTTATGCTGGATCAGATAATCGACAAGGGAAATGATATCCTTGCTGCCACGTTCGCCGGTGATGCCAAGCTTTTGGAGAATTCCTTTTAACCGGATAATATAAGGTTTTTCAGCTGTATCATTTATAAATCCCTGTGGCTGTACAAAATTCTGCTGGGCTTGGAAAATCGTCTGTACCTGCTGCAATGTCCGGCGGGCGGTCAGGGATTCACTGACCTTCCGGAGGATGGATTCTACTTCGATACTGTTGATCGGCTTATGAATATAAAATTCAATGCCCGCAGAATAGGCGTCTGCGATCATATCTTTGGATGCAACCTGGGAAAGCATAATAAAAGTAAGATCCGGTGCATAAGAGCGGGCACGTTTTACGAAAGTGATTCCGTCTATTTCCGGCATCAGAAGATCAACAATTACGATGTCTGGATTTATAAGAGGAAGATCCGTGAGTGCATCCACACCGTTTTCTGCAGTTCCGGCAATCTCTCCAAGTCCCCGGTCCCGTATAATACGTTTTAATATATGCAGTACATTTTTATCATCATCAATGAGATAGAATTTCATTTATAAACCGCTCCATTTCTCTTTTGGTATAGTAAGTGTGAAAACTGTTTTTCCGGGAACGGAAGTTACCCGGATGGTTCCGCCCAGGCGGAATTCGATAAAATCCTTTACCAGGCTAAGGCCAAGTCCCCGATTGACCTCGCCGGTTTCGTAATTGATCTTTGTGGAAAAACCAGGTTCAAAAATTTGTTCCATATCCTCCGGATCGATTCCGGGCCCATGATCTTCAACTTCAATAACATAAGAAGAATCCGTGGAGGATTGACGGACAGAAAGCTCGACCAGGTTTCCGTCTGCTGCTTCAATTGCATTGTTGAAAAGATTGCGGAAGATTGAGAGCAGAAGATAATGGTTCTGTGTATAAAGATTTTCTTCCAGCTGTATATTAAAAGAAAGTCGTTTCCCTTTTGGAAGGGATGCATCCAGGCTGCTTTTCAGAATGGTGAGGATATCATCCAGGCTCATTCCGTCATTTTCAGAATTTACTTTCATTGAAGAGGAAAGTCCTCTTACGATCAAATTGTAGTCTTTTTTGATCTCGTGGACATCCCGTGCGATCTGAAGTGCAGTGCGGGTGAGGGATTCGTCTATATTCCGTTCACTCATATCGTGGTAAAGGCGGTATGCGGTGCTCATGGTGTCCTCTATCATATGTGTGCCTTTCTGCATCAGAACAACTTCGCCGTTAAGCTCAGAGATCAAAAGAAGAAGATTCTGGTATCTCCGTGCATGTTCAGCACTCAGAAGGCTGAACTTGTAATGGCTGAGACAGAACAGGAGAAGACCTGCAAGTGCAGTACGCAGAAGCGCAACCAGAAGGACACCTGCCTGGGACTGAAAAGAAAAAGCGTCCATACCCATACGGGACAGCAGTTCTGTTATATTTGCCAGATAGTCAAAAAGAAACATCCAGGGTAGGGAATACGTCGAAAGTTCATAGTCATTTTTACGGCAGTAGAGGAAAAAAAGGATTCCGTAGACCAGATAGAAAAACATTTCCGGAAAATAGCTCTGTGGATTCCAACTGCCAAAGCGAAGCCAGTGCATCAGTGTACGGGAAAAGAAAACACAGAGGGCACTTATCACTGTGACCGGAAGAACCGGATATTTCCCAAAAAGGATCAGAGACATGAAAATGCCAAAAATTCCGATGGAAACACGAAAATCGCTTTCAAAAAGTGAGATGCTGATCTGTGCGCCAATGATAACAGCAGCGCTGACCAGCAAAATGCGGGTATAACGTGAAAAACTTTTAGTCCACATAAGAAAGCCTCCTTTATTCAGATCATCTGTCTTACAGTCTACAGTCCGGTTAATAATTCAACAAGAAATACGCCGGCACATGAAAAAAGGGAAACACAGATCAGACTTTTTCTGTTCCATGCAAGGATCAGTGCGATTGCAAAACCAATGGCGGCAGACCAGATATTGGCGGTGGCTGTCAGAATGGCCGGAAAGGTCATAACAGCCAGAGTTACATAAGGTACATAATATAAAAAAGATTTTATAAAAGTATTTTTGATCTCTTTCCTGATCAGCGTCAGTGGCAGCATACGGATCAGATAGGTGACGGCTGCCATGACAAAGATATACATATATAGATTATGCTTCAACGGAAGAATCCTCCTTATCTTCTGGATTTGTTTCTTCTTTTACAGGGAAGAAATACGCTGCGATTCCGGCAATCAGAATCGTAAGGATAATGATTCGGAAGCCAGAAGAAATCTGGCATAGCACAGGAGCCTTTGTGAAAAGGAAGCTTGTTGCCATGGAAATCACGACAATGGTTCCGATGATCCTGTTATCACGCGCCGGAGGAATAATGATTGCGATAAACATTCCATATAATGCAACGCTCAATGCGCTGACGATCCGGTCAGGCAGGATACTTCCTGATACTACTCCGAGGAAAGTGCCAAGTGTCCAGCCAGGTGCGGCAAGTGCCATCACACCGTAAGAATACCATGGAGTAATCCTTCCGGGGCGGGATACGGATACGCCGAAGACTTCATCCGTTACACCGTATGCGATAAGAAAACGGTGGAAAAAAGGATAGTGGTTATCAATTTTCTGTGAAAGGGCACAGGACATCAGCGAATATCTGAGATTGATGATGAGCTGGGTGAATGCCATTTCAAAATAGGATGCGGATGCCGTAATCAGTGACAGACCAGCAAATTGCCCGGCGCTGGTCAGGTTTGTAAGGGAAATCAGAACAGCTTCCCAAGTGGAAAGTCCTGCATTTTTTGCCATGATACCAAAGGTAAATGATACCGCAATATAACCGAGACAGATGGGAATGCCATCCTGTATCCCGGCTGCAAAATCCATTTTTCTGTTTCTACTCATGAAGTAAAACCTCTCTTTTGTAAATAATCCCCAAATTTGAATTGTTATTTTACTAACATTTTACCATGGAACAGTGGTCTTGAAAATGATGTTTTAAAAGAAGTTGAAAAAATTTTGCAGAAAGACTGGAAATATAGTGGTATTATGAGTTATAATAAATAGTGATAAATGAATGTGCAAACATAAGTACAAGTTATAAAAGGAGATTGAAGCATGGAAATGTTATCTATTGAAAAAGAACTGCAGAGCAATTCTTATCCCGGAAGAGGGATCATCATCGGAAAGTCTGCCGACGGAAGCAAAGCGGTAACAGCTTATTTTATCATGGGAAGAAGTGAGAACAGCCGTAATCGTGTCTTTGTAGAAGAGGGAGAGGGAATCCGCACACAGGCATTTGACGAGTCAAAGCTGACAGACCCAAGCTTAATTATCTACGCACCGGTGCGTGTACTCGGCAATAAGACGATCGTTACAAACGGAGATCAGACTGATACAATTTATGAAGGTATGGACAGACAGATGACGTTTGAACAGTCCCTTCGAAGCCGTGAATTTGAACCGGATGGACCAAACTACACACCACGTATTTCCGGTATCATGCACATTGAGAACGGAAAATATAACTATGCAATGTCCATTTTGAAGAGCAATAACGGAAATCCGGATGCATGCAACCGTTACACCTTTGCATATGAGAATCCGGTAGCCGGAGAAGGACATTTTATCCACACATACAAGTGTGATGGAAATCCGCTTCCGAGTTTTGAAGGAGAACCAAAGCTTGTTGCAATTCCGGATGACATGGACATATTTGCAGACACACTCTGGAACAGTTTGAATGCAGATAATAAAGTATCTCTGTTTGTAAGATATATTGATATTGTGACAGGAACATATGAAAGCAAGATCATCAATAAGAATAAATAGTATACAAAGGTGAAGAAGGAGCAGGAATCATGAATGAATTAGAACTCAAATATGGATGTAACCCGAATCAGAAGCCGTCACGTATCTATATGAAAGACGGAAGTGATCTCCCGATCAAAGTTCTGATGGGACGTCCGGGATATATTAACTTTCTGGATGCATTTAACGGATGGCAGCTGGTAGCGGAATTGAAAAAAGCAACCGGACTTCCGGCAGCAACTTCCTTTAAACATGTGTCACCGGCAGGTGCTGCAGTCGGACTGCCGCTGGATGAAACTCTTGCAAAAATTTACTGGGTAGATGACCTTGGAGAACTTTCTCCGCTTGCAAGTGCTTATGCACGTGCAAGAGGCGCAGACCGTATGTCTTCATTCGGTGATTTTATTGCGCTTTCTGATGTCTGCGATGTTGATACGGCAAGACTGATCAAGAGAGAAGTGTCGGATGGAGTGATCGCACCTGGATATGAACCGGAAGCACTGGAGATTCTTGCACAGAAAAAGAAAGGTAATTACAATGTGATCCAGATCGATCCGAATTATGTTCCGGCACCGACTGAACACAAGGATGTATTTGGTATTACTTTTGAGCAGGGAAGAAATGAACTGAAGATTGATGATGATTTCTTCTCAAATGTAGTGACTGAGAACAAAGAAATTCCGGATCACGCAAAGAGAGATCTTGCAATTTCCATGATTACTTTAAAATATACACAGTCAAACTCTGTATGCTATGTAAAAGACGGACAGGCAATCGGAATCGGAGCCGGACAGCAGTCCCGTATCCACTGTACCCGTCTTGCAGGACAGAAGGCAGATAACTGGTGGCTGAGACAGTGCCCGAAAGTACTTGCTCTTCCATTTAAAGAAGGAATTAAGCGTGCAGACCGGGATAATGCAATTGATCTGTACATTGGTGAAGAATATATGGACGTACTGGCAGACGGAACCTGGGAAAATATTTTCACTGAAAAACCGGAAGTATTTACCAGAGAAGAAAAGAGAGCATGGCTTGATAAGCTGACGGGTGTGGCACTTGGATCAGACGCATTTTTCCCGTTTGGAGATAACATCGAACGTGCACATAAGAGCGGTGTTACATATATTGCAGAACCGGGTGGATCAATCCGTGATGACAATGTAATTGATACCTGCAACAAATACAACATGGCGATGGCATTTACCGGAATCCGTTTATTCCATCACTAAGATAATAAAAAAGCAAAGTTCCTGCAGAGGTAGAAGATCTACCTTTGCGGGAATTTTTTATTTCCTAGGAAATTCCGAAAGAACTTCCTAGGAAACAAAAGGCACTGCGTGCCGGAGATGCGCACTCGCACGAATCTATTGAAAAAATAAAAAGATATGCGACAAATGTGGAAAGATGTCGTTAAAAAATAAACAGAACCGGTAATCTGAAGATTTATTATTCGGAAGGAAATCACATAATATATATATAACAGCCAGCAGGAGGAGGCGAATCTATGGGTATTCTTGAAATTCTTTTAATTTCAATCGGGCTTTCGTTTGACGTATTTGTCGTACATATCTGTGTCGGAGCAGGATTTTCAAGAAAGCACGGAAAAGACATACTCTTATCCAGTCTGCTTTTTGGAGGGGCACAACTCCTTGCATTGATCCTGGGAAATGTTGTTGCAGATATTCTGAAGCCGGACAGGAAGATGAATGAAACGATTTCAACAGCGGCAAGCGGTTGGGAAATTTTGTCGGTGCTGATATTTATCGGACTTGGTATCTATATGATCTGTAAAGCAAGAAATAATAAACAGATCTTTGAGCGTAGAAACGATGAGATAAATTGGAAACGGCTTAGAAAACTGGCAGTACTTACCAGCGTAGATGCGCTTTTTGCCGGAATGGGAATCGGCTTTTGGAGTGTAGAGATTCTGGAACAGGGGATGGTACTGCTTCCGGTTACGATCATTCAGTGTTTTCTTGGCGTGGAGGTTGGATACAGACTGGGCTGTGAATATAACCGCAGAGCTTATTGGATTGGCGGGATGCTGTTCCTGATCGCAGGAGCAGATATGGCGGTTACACATTTTCTATTTTAGATAGCAGGAGGAAAAGAGTATGGGCGAAATGACACATAAGGCAGCAAGGGCAGCCTTTGGTGGAGCAATTGATTTTGCAATGCGAAAAATGGATAAAGACAGAGAAAAAGGTCTGCTTGATATTGTGGATCTGACTGAACGTTTCATGGGAGATAATTTTCAGAAAAGTGCCTATGAGGGTGCAAGAAAACTGATACAGGATCCAGATTCCAAATGGATGCGCTATCTGAACCGTGCACTGGACGAGATCGAACCGCATGTTGTGAAACAGACCGCATTAAACCTTGGATTTGAAGCAGCATTTCACGGAACAAAAATGATCCGCAGCATGAGAGAGGTACATCAGTGTAATATTCCATGGCTGATCCTGATGGATCCGACAAGTGCATGTAATCTTCATTGTACCGGATGCTGGGCGGCAGAATATGGGCATAAACTGAATCTTACATATGAAGAGATGGACAGCATCATTATGCAAGGAAAAGAACTTGGAATTTATTTCTATATGTATACAGGCGGGGAGCCGTTAGTAAGAAAAAAAGATATTATCAGACTTTGTGAAAAGCATTATGACTGCGAATTCCATGCATTTACAAATGGAACACTGGTAGATGATGAATTTTGCGAAGAGATGAGAAGAGTCGGCAACCTGTCCCTTTCAATTAGTCTGGAAGGATTTGAAGAGGTCAATGACATGCGCCGTGGAGAGGGTGTATTCAACAAGGTTATGGCAACCATGGATCGGTTAAAGAAATATGGACTGATCTTTGGTACGTCTATCTGTTATACCAGAAAGAACATTGAAACGGTTACATCGGATGAATTCCTGGATATGATCATCGGAAAGGGATGTCGTTTCACCTGGTATTTCCATTATATGCCGGTTGGAAATGATGCAGCACCGGATCTGTTGCCGACAAAAGAACAGAGAGAATATATGTATCACCGGGTAAGAGAGATCCGCAGTATGACAGGCGGAAAGCCAATTTATGCGATGGATTTCCAGAATGATGGAGAGTTTGTCGGAGGATGTATCGCAGGAGGAAGAAATTATTGCCATATCAATGCAAATGGAGATGTAGAACCATGTGTATTTATTCATTACTCTTCTGCAAATATCCGGGAAGTTACGCTCTTGGAAGCTCTCAAACAGCCACTCTTTATGGCATACAGAGACCGGCAGCCATTTAATGATAATCATCTGCGGCCATGTCCGATGCTTGAGAATCCGGAAATCCTTCAGGAGATGATAAAGGAGACTGGTGCAAAATCAACAGATCTGCAGTCACCGGAGAGTGCAGAGCATTTATGCAGCAAATGTGAAGCATATGCCTGTGAATGGAAAGAAACGGCAGACAGACTTTGGAAAGAGCATCCGCATCAGCAGAAAGGCTACACAAACTATAAAAAACGTACAGAAAACTAAAAGAAAATCGGTTTGAAAAAGCGTTTCGGTTGTGATAGAATGTTCGTCAAGAGAAATGGGCAGGAAAAAGAGGACGATACATGGAGAGAAAAAGAGAATTGACAAAGAACCTGCTTGCAGAGAGCTTCAAGGAGCTTCTAATCAAAGGATCTTTTGATAAGATAACAATTAAGATGATCACAGATCAGGCGGGAGTTATCAGACCGACATTTTATAATTACTTTCAGGATAAATATGAAGTGATGGAGTGGCTTCTGGAGACAGAGGTATTCCGGCATGCCCGTGAGATGATGGAAGACGGGATGGAAAAAGAAGCGATCTATCTGCTGTTCCGGAAGATGGAAAAAGACCGGATCTATTATCTGAAAGCGTTTGAAGTTACCGGTCAGAATGGATTTGAAGAGATTCTTGAAAAAAAGATTCGCCAGCTGATTGAAGAACTGGTAAGCAGGCATAAGATTAAGATCGAAAAGCTTCAGGGTATCAAAGATAAAAAGATCTTTCTGGAGTTTCATACGATTACCGTTGTAAACGGGCTTAAATACTGGCTGACCAGCCGGGAGATTCACCTGACAGCGGATGAAGCGATGGAGTATTATCTGTTTCTGATGTCGCATCCTATTTTGGAGCTACTTGAAAAGTAAAGAACAAAATATAAATTTGAGAAGAATCTGGGATATTCCGGGTTCTTCTTTTTGTTTTACTGTCAGAAAATAAAAAATGTTATTTAAATTGCTTGACGGATTTCTATTACAGAGTTATTATGAACATATGAACAGTTGCTCATATGTTCAGTGAGAAAAATATTTTTCAGGAGGAAAAAGAGATGAAGAAAAAATTTAAAATGGTAGACCTTGATTGCGCAAACTGTGCAGCAAAAATGGAAGATGCAATCAAAAAAATTGATGGTGTAAATGATGCAACGGTAAGTTTTATGATGCAGAAGCTTACGATCGATGCAGATGATGTAAGGTTTGATGAAATCATGCAGGAAGTCGTTGCTGTATGCAAGAAGGTAGAGCCGGATTGCCAGATTCAGCTGTAAAATCGGAAAGGTATGAAAGGGGAGAGTCTTCTATGATGAAAAAACAGAAAATAATGCTGTACCGTATTATCGCAGCGGCAGTTATTTATGTTCCTCTTTTTGTACTGGAACATATGGGAAAACTGGAATTTAAGTCCGAAATTCCGGTGCAGTTTTTGTTATTTATGATACCTTATCTGATCGTGGGATGGGACATCATTTACCGGGCTGTGCGCAATATCAGTCATGGTCAGGTATTTGATGAGAACTTTCTGATGTGTATAGCAACGTTTGGTGCACTTGGAGTAAAGGAATATTCGGAAGCGGTAGCGGTTATGTTGTTCTATCAGATCGGGGAGTTATTCCAGAGTTATGCAGTCAACCGTTCCCGCCAGTCAATCAGTGCAATGATGGATATCTGTCCGGAATATGCGAATATTGAAGAAGACGGAAAGCTCAAACAGGTTGATCCGGATGATGTAGAGATTGGTACAGAGATCGTCATCAAAGCAGGAGAGAGAGTTCCTCTCGATGGTGTGGTTGTATCGGGAACATCCTTTGTAGATACTTCTGCACTGACCGGAGAGTCGGTTCCGCGAGAAGTAACAGAAGGTTCCGAGATTATCAGCGGTTGTGTAAATGGAAGCGGACTTCTTAAGGTGCGCACAACGAAAGAGTTTGATGATTCTACAGTTGCGAAGATTCTGGAACTGGTTGAAAATGCCAGCAGCAAAAAGGCACATGTAGAGAACTTCATTACAAAGTTTGCAAAATACTATACGCCGATCGTGGTTTGTGCGGCAGTTGTACTTGCATTCCTTCCACCAATCATTCTTGGCGGTGGATTTGCAGAATGGATTCAGAGAGCATGTATTTTCCTTGTAATCTCCTGCCCATGTGCACTGGTGATCTCTGTTCCACTTGGTTTTTTTGGAGGAATCGGAGCAGCATCCAAACAGGGCGTTCTGGTAAAGGGAAGCAATTATCTGGAAGCACTCTCTGAGATGAAAACGATTGTATTTGATAAGACTGGTACACTGACAAAAGGTGAATTCGTTGTATCAGAAGTTATTCCGAATGGATGGGAAAAAGAAGGACTTCTTGAAGTGGCAGCCCTTGCGGAAGGCTATTCCGATCATCCAATCTCAGCAGCACTCAAGAAAGCGTACGAAGAAGCGGAGCTTGGTGAGTTGTCCATGGACAGGGTGGAACAGGCTGAAGAAATCGCCGGACACGGAATCAAGGCAAAGATCGACGGAAGAGTTGTCTATGCCGGAAATGCAAAGCTGATGGAAGAAAAAGGCGTGGAATATGAGCCATGCACAGTCCCTGGTACGGTCGTATATCTGGCGGCTGAAAAAGAATTCCTCGGGACCATCGTAATTTCTGATACGGTCAAACCGGAAGCCAAACGTGCGATCGCGCAGCTCAAACAAAGCGGTGTCAAAAAGACAGTTATGCTTACCGGTGACAGAAAAGATGTCGGTGAAGCAGTAGCAGAAAGCCTTGGAATCGATGAAGTCTACACAGATCTCCTTCCGGGGGATAAGGTAGATAAGGTTGAAGCACTTCTCGGAGAACTCAGTGAGAAAGAAAAGCTTGGTTTTGTTGGTGATGGTATCAATGATGCACCGGTACTCTCCAGAGCTGATATCGGAATCGCAATGGGAAGCATGGGATCCGATGCAGCAATCGAAGCCGCAGATGTTGTTCTGATGGATGATAATATCCTTAAGATATCCTCCATTATGAGAATTGCAGGAAAAACTCTCCAGATCGTACATCAGAATATCGTCTTTGCCCTCGGTGTCAAAGTTCTGGTCCTCATCCTGGGAGCCCTCGGCATGGCCAATATGTGGGAAGCCGTCTTTGCCGATGTAGGAGTATCCGTAATCGCAATCCTGAACTCCATGAGAACACTGAAAGTAAAATAGATGTCAAAAGCATAATGTAAAACAAGAAAGAATTATCCTTAACGTGATGGGGATAATTCTTTTTTGTTGCTTTGCCACACTAATTTATTCTACTTGCATTTTTGTCAGCGACAGTGTAAAATGACAAAACGGATTAGAATAGTGAAACCAAGAAGGGAGATACAAGATGGAACTGTTTATAGATATACTAAAAGATACAACAATCGACACTGTGAAACTGATACCTTTCCTTTTTCTGACATACCTTGCGATGGAATATCTGGAGAATAAAGCCGGTCAGAAGACGGTGCGGATGCTTCTTGGAGCAGGGAAAAAAGGACCTGTGATCGGTGGAATCCTGGGCGTTGTTCCGCAGTGCGGATTTTCGGCAGCAGCAGCAAATCTGTATTCCGGCGGAGTCATCACAGTTGGAACGATGATCGCTGTTTTTCTGTCTACATCAGATGAGATGCTTCCGATCCTGATCTCAGAGCAGGCGGATGTCCGTAAGATCATGGCAATTTTAATCGGAAAGATTATCGTTGGTATTGTTGCAGGGATTCTGGTTGATATCGGAGTGCGGGTGCTAGGCAAAGGATACCAGAGAGGGCTGCATATTCATGATATCTGTGAGCATGACCACTGTCACTGTGAAGAAGGAAGCATTGTAAAATCAGCACTCATCCATTCGGTACAGATTCTGGTATTTATATATGTAATTTCTTTTGCGTTAAATGCAGTTGTGGAGTGGATTGGAATGGAAGAGGTCATGAACGTGGTGACGCATTATCCAATTGCCGGAATTTTTCTGGCTGGTCTTGTCGGCCTGATTCCGAACTGCGCAGCTTCTATTACAATTACGAAATTTTATCTTGAGGGAGTCTTAAATGTCGGCAGTATGTTTGCCGGACTTTTGTCATGTGCCGGAATCGGACTGATCGTGCTTTTTAAGACGAACCATAGTTGGAAGAAGAATGTGATGATCGTCGCAACACTTTACGGAATCAGTGTAGTGTGCGGAATTATAGTGGAAATCCTGTTTGGAATGTAGTACAATATCCTTATATGGCGCAGAAGACTAAAAGGAACGAAAGAAGAGGATTTGAGATGGCTAAAAAAGGATTTATTGCAGAATTCAAAGAGTTTATTGCAAGGGGAAATGTAATGGATCTTGCAGTCGGCGTTATTATTGGTGGTGCATTCCAGTCGATTGTGAATTCTCTTGTAAATGATATGATCATGCCGGTGATCAGTCTTCTGACTGGTGGGGTCAATTTTTCCAACTGGGTGATCCGGATCGGATCTGGTGAGAATGACACGATCAAATATGGCAATTTTATTACCGCGGTGATCAACTTTCTTTTGATGGCACTTGTTATTTTTTGTTTTGTAAAAGTGATGAACAATCTTGCTTCAAGAACAGAAAAGCTGCTTAAGAAGGAGGAAGAAGCACCGGAAGCACCGGCTACGAAGATCTGCCCGTACTGCATGTCAGAAATCCCGATCGCGGCAACCAGATGTGCATACTGTACATCTGAGCTTCCGGCTGAGGATACGGACAAGGAAGAATAAAGAAAAGACAGGAATAATACGACAGAGAGGAACATAAAAACAATGGAGAAAATTATTTTAACAGGTGACAGACCAACCGGACGGCTTCATGTCGGACATTATGTTGGATCCTTAAAGCGAAGAGTAGAACTGCAGAATTCCGGAGAATACGACAAGATCTTTATCATGATCGCAGATGCACAGGCACTGACTGATAATGCAGATAACCCGGAAAAGGTACGTCAGAATATTATTGAGGTTGCACTGGATTATCTGTCATGCGGACTGGATCCGGAGAAATCCACGATTTTCATCCAGTCACAGGTACCGGAACTGACAGAACTTTCTTTTTATTATATGAATCTGGTTACGGTATCCCGTCTTCAGAGAAACCCAACAGTTAAATCGGAGATCCAGATGCGTAATTTTGAAGCAAGTATTCCGGTAGGATTCTTTACTTATCCGATCAGCCAGGCAGCAGATATCACAGCGTTTAAGGCAACGACTGTACCGGTAGGTGAGGATCAGCTTCCGATGATCGAACAGTGCCGTGAGATCGTACACAAATTCAACAGTGTATATGGAGAAGCATTGGTTATGCCGAAAGCGCTGATTCCGGAGAACGAAAGCTGTTGCCGTCTTCCTGGAACGGATGGAAAAGCAAAGATGAGTAAATCCCTTGGTAACTGTATTTATCTGTCTGATTCCGAGGAAGAAGTAAGACAGAAGATCATGGGAATGTATACAGATCCGAATCATTTGAAGGTATCTGATCCGGGACAGGTAGAAGGGAATTCCGTTTTCACTTATCTGGATGCATTCTGTACAGATGAACATTTTGAAAAATATCTGCCGGATTATAAGAATCTGGATGAATTGAAGGATCATTACAGACGTGGTGGACTTGGTGACGTTAAGGTTAAGAAGTTCCTGAATGCGGTTATGCAGGAAGAGCTTGCACCGATCCGTGCAAGAAGAAAAGAACTGGAGAAGAAGATTCCGGAGATCTACGAGATCCTTCATAAAGGAAGTATTGAAGCTGAAAAAGTGGCAGCACAGACTTTAAAAGAAGTAAAAGATGCGATGAAGATCAACTATTTTGAAGATCAGCAGCTGATCCAGGAACAGACAGCAAGATTTGCAGAATAAAGAAAGGCTTTAAGCCGGAGGAGAGATAATAATTATGGGTAAATATTTCGGAACAGATGGATTCCGTGGAGAAGCTAATGTAGTACTGACGGTAGAGCATGCGTTTAAGGTAGGACGTTATCTTGGCTGGTATTACGGACAGGAACACAAGGCAAGAATCGTGATTGGTAAAGATACCAGAAGAAGCAGCTATATGTTTGAATATGCACTGGCGGCAGGACTTACTGCGTCAGGAGCAGATGCATATCTTCTTCATGTGACGACAACTCCAAGTGTGTCTTACGTGGTAAGAACCGAAGATTTTGACTGCGGAATCATGATTTCTGCAAGCCATAACCCGTACTATGATAATGGAATCAAAGTGATCAACAGTAAAGGTCAGAAGCTGGAAGCAGAAGTAGAAGCCAAAGTGGAAGCTTATATTGATGGGGAATCCGGAGACATTCCGCTTGCTAAAAAAGAGGCGATCGGAAGAACCGTAGATTATGCAGCAGGAAGAAACCGTTATATCGGACATTTGATCAGTCTGGCAACCCGTTCTTTTAAAGATGTGAAAGTCGGACTGGATTGTTCCAACGGAAGTTCTTCAAGTATTGCCAAAAGCGTATTTGATGCACTTGGAGCAAAAACTTATGTAATCAATAATGAGCCGGATGGAACCAATATCAACACAAATTGCGGTTCTACACATATTAACGTGCTCCAGGAATATGTAAAAGAAAATGGTCTGGATGTCGGATTTGCATACGATGGAGATGCGGACCGCTGCATCGCTGTTGATGAGAATGGAAATGTTGTTGACGGGGATCTGATCCTTTATGTGTGTGGCAAATATATGAAAGAACATGGTCAGTTAAAAGACGATACCATCGTTACTACTATCATGTCGAATCTTGGACTTTATAAAGCATGCGACAAGATTGGCATGAAGTACGAAAAGACACAGGTCGGCGACAAATATGTCTATGAGAACATGGTTAAGAATGGATTTATGCTGGGCGGTGAACAGTCCGGACATATTATTTTCAGTAAGCATGCGACGACAGGAGATGGTATTCTGACTTCTCTGATGCTGATGGAAGTTATCATGGAGACCAAACAGTCCCTCGGACAGCTGACAGAAGAAGTGAAGATCTATCCACAGCTTCTGAAAAATGTGCGTGTGGCAGATAAGAAGACAGCAAGGGAGAATCCGGAAGTGGTCAAAGCAGTCGATGCAGTTGCAGAAGCACTTGGAGATGACGGAAGAATCCTTGTCCGTGAAAGTGGAACGGAACCGGTAATCCGTGTCATGGTTGAAGCGGCGACGGACGAGCTTTGCGAAAAGTATGTGACTCAGGTAATCGATGTGATTGAAAAAGAAGGACTCATCGTAGAATAAAAAATCTGAAATAGAATCGTGCAGAAAAGGATAGCTTGCAGATGAAAGTCTGTGGGCCATCCTTTTTTAGTTTGCGAACCATAGTCTGGATGTTTGAAAAATATTATTTGAATAATAAAGAAAAATGTTCTTCCGGTATAGATTTTCTATATTTTGACATGCTATTAAAAAAACATGGAGGAAAAAGAAATGGAAGAAATGTTTTGTTTTCAATGCCAGCAGACCGCTCATAACACGGGCTGTGAAGGACATACAGGTGTATGTGGGAAAAAGTCGGATACAGCAAATCTTCAAGATGAACTGACTGGTGAACTGATCCGGCTGGCAAGGGCAGTTACAGAAAATGAAAGAAGCAGATCTTCGGATGAACTGATGTTAAAAGGTCTGTTTACCACGATTACAAATGTAAATTTCAACAGTGATACAGTGAAAAAACTGTCAGATGAGATCAGAGAAGAAGCAGAAAACAGAAAACCAGGAAAAGATGCTTATAATGTACAGAAGATCTGGGAGGCACCGGAAGATATCCGTTCGTTAAAGTCATTGATCTTGTTTGGCTTACGAGGGACTGCGGCATATGCTTATCATGCATGGGCACTGGGATATGTGGATGCGGAGATTATGAATTTCTTTTATAAGGGAATGAGGATTCTGGGAGAAGAAAAAAGGATGGAAGAACTGCTTCCGGTAGTCATAGAAACCGGTAAAATCAACCTGCGCTGCATGGAACTTCTGGATAAAGCAAACACGGAAAGCTATGGAGATCCAATTCCGACAGAAGTTCCGCTTACGATAGAAAAGGGACCGTTTATTGTAGTCAGTGGTCATGATCTGCATGATATGAAGCTGCTTCTGGAGCAGACAAAAGATAAAGGCATCAATATTTATACGCACAGTGAAATGCTTCCGGCACACGGATATCCAAAATTAAAGGAATATCCGCATTTGAAAGGCAATTTCGGAACGGCCTGGCAGAGTCAGCAATTTGAGTTCCATAATATTCCTGCGCCAATTTTATTTACGACAAATTGTCTGATGCCGGTCAGACAGAGCTATGCAGACCGGGTGTTTACAACTTCGGTGGTGTCTTATCCGGAGATGGTTCATATTGGTGCGGACAAAGATTTTACACCGGTTATTGCAAAAGCATTGGAATGCGGTGGATATCCGGAAGATCATCCGATGACAGGGATTAATGGAGGAACAACCGTGATGACCGGATTTGCACACAACGCAGTTCTGGAAAATGCAGGAAAGATCGTGGATTTGGTAAAGCAGGGGAAAATCAGGCATTTCTTTCTGATCGGAGGCTGTGATGGCGCAGCACCAGGTCGGAGCTACTATACGGAATTTGCGAAAAAGACACCGATGGATACAATCATCCTGACGCTGGCATGTGGAAAATACAGATTGAATGATCTAAGGCTCGGAGAAATTGAGGGAATTCCAAGAATTTTGGATATGGGACAGTGTAATGATGCGTACAGTGCGATTAAAGTTGCAATTGCTCTTGCAGAAGCGTTTGGGTGTGAGGTAAATGAACTTCCACTGTCTATGATTCTGTCATGGTATGAACAGAAAGCGGTTGCGATTCTGCTGACACTTCTGGCGCTCGGAATCAAAAATATTTACCCGGGTCCGACGCTTCCGGCGTTTGTGTCACCGAATGTTCTGAATTACCTGGTACAAGAGTATCAGATTACCCCGATCAGTACAGTAGATGAGGATCTGAAGAAAATTTTAGGTTGAAGAGGTTTGAACGTGAGAAAAAGAAATCGGAAATAAGAAATGAAAAGCATTACTTCTGAAACGGAAAGCACAAAAAAGTGTGAGTAAGAAGAGGTAGTGCTTTTTTACATACTGTTTTCTTTACAAAAAGTGTCGTCTGTGCTAACATGAATATAACAATGGCGATGCCGGTACAATAGAAAAAGGAGTGCGTTTTATGCTGATTGAAATTGATTTTAACAGTGATGAGGCGATTTATATACAGCTCAGGAATCAGATCATTATGGGAATTGCCACTTCGACGATTCATGAAGGAGATACTTTGCCGTCTGTGAGACAGCTGGCAGATAATATCGGAATCAATATGCATACAGTGAATAAGGCATACAATGTCCTGCGGCAGGAAGGTTTTCTTCAGCTTGACAGACGAAGAGGTGCGGTGATCTGTATTGATGAAGATAAGCTGGAAGCTTTGCAGGATCTGAAAGAGCAGCTTCGGGTACTTCTGGCAAAAGGAAGTTGCAAAAACATTACGAAAGAAGAAGTTCATGAACTGGTAGACGAGATCTATGCAGATTATGAACAGAGATAGATTGAAAAAAGGAGACTAAAATTATATGGCAGAAAAGCAATATACAAGGCAGGCGCAGGAAGCGCTGAATATGGCACGGAAGATTGCAGCCGAACTGAAGCATCCATATGTTGGGACAGAACATCTTCTTTTCGGGCTTAAGAGGGTTTTTACCGGAGTTGCAGGGCAGGTGCTTGATAAGAATAAAGTCGATGAAGAACAGATGGAAAAAGCAATGGATATCCTTGTATCTGCTCCTGAGGCAGCTAAGAAGGAAAGAAAGCATCTGGAGTACAGTCCGAGACTTCGATATATTCTGGAAGAAAGCCAGAATGAGGCAGCGCAGCTTGCATCTGAAAAAGTCGGAACCGAACATCTTCTGCTTACAATGCTCAAAGATGGAGATTGTGTGGCTACCCGTATGTTGATGACCCTGAATGTAAATATTCAAAAACTTTTTCAGGAGCTTCTGCTTGCGGCGGGAATTGATCCGAAAGAGTATATGGAAAATCAGAAGGATGGGGAAACTGTTGGCGGAATTATAGACCAGTACAGTACGGATCTGACACAGGAAGCAAGAGAAGGAAAGCTGGATCCGGTTATTGGACGTGAAAAAGAAATTGCACGTATCATGGAGATCCTGAGCAGACGGACCAAGAATAATCCGTGCCTTGTGGGAGAGCCGGGAGTCGGTAAAACAGCAATCGTGGAAGGACTTGCAAGACAGATCGCGGAAGGAATTGTTCCGGAAAGCATGAAAGATAAGCGGATCATGGTGCTGGATCTTCCGGGGATGATTGCAGGCTCCAAGTATCGTGGTGAATTTGAAGAGCGCATGAAAAAACTGATCCGTGAGGTAAAGACGGCGGGCAATATTATCCTTTTCTTAGATGAACTTCATACCATTATCGGTGCCGGTGGTGCAGAGGGCGCGATTGATGCATCCAATATTCTGAAACCATCTCTGGCAAGAGGGGAGATGCAGCTGATCGGTGCAACAACTCTTACGGAATACCGCAAGTATATTGAGAAGGATGCGGCTCTGGAAAGAAGATTCCAGCCGGTTACGGTTGAAGAACCGACAGAAGACGAGTGTATCCGGATCCTGGAAGGCCTGAAAGAAAAATATGAGGCTCATCATGATGTAGAGATCGAAGAGGATGCGTTGAAAGCGGCAGTACATATGTCATGCCGTTATATCAATGACCGTTTCCTTCCGGATAAGGCAATTGATGTGTTGGATGAAAGCTGTTCAAAAGTAAAACTTCGTGGATTTAAAGTGCCGGAGAATATTGTTGGGACAGAAATCCGCTGTGGAAAGCTGGAGCAGGAAAAAGAAGTGGCGCTGAAAGCAGGAGATATCGAAAAAGCATCGAAGCTCCATAGAGAACAGAAGGAAGCAGAAAAGAAATTAGAGCAGGCGAAAAAGCGTTTCAATAAAAAGAATGAAAAGAAAAAAGTTCCGGTAACTGAAGAAGATGTTGCGGATGTAATTTCCATGTGGACACGAATCCCGGTAACAAGACTGAATGAATCTGAGAGCGAACGCCTGAAAAAGCTGGATAAAACACTGGAGAAGCGTGTGATTGGTCAGGAAGAGGCAATCCAGGCACTTTCCAAAGCGGTAAAACGAGGAAGAGTTGGATTGAAAGATCCGGCACGTCCGATTGGTTCATTCTTATTCCTTGGTCCTACAGGTGTCGGAAAGACGGAGCTTTCCAAAGCTCTTGCAGAAGCACTCTTTGGCAATGAAGAGGATATGATCCGGGTAGATATGTCCGAATATATGGAGAAGCACAGTGTATCCAAGATGATCGGATCGCCTCCGGGGTATGTGGGACATGAGGATGGCGGACAGCTCAGCGAAAAAGTACGCAGAAATCCATATTCTGTCATTTTGTTTGATGAGATTGAGAAAGCACATCCGGATGTGTTTAATATTTTACTTCAGGTACTGGATGACGGACATATTACGGATTCGCAGGGAAGAAAAGTAGATTTCCGCAATACGGTTATCATTATGACGTCCAATGCAGGTGCCAAGGCAATCATTGAACCGAAGAAGCTTGGATTTACCCAGCAGGAAGACCAGAAGGCGGATTACAAGCGTATGAAAGCAAATGTGATGGACGAAGTAAAGCAGTTATTCCGCCCAGAGTTCCTGAACCGTATTGATGAGATCATCGTATTCCATCCGCTGAATGAGGACAATATGAAGAAGATCGTAGGGCTGATGTGTAAAGAAGTTGTGCAGAGAGCAAAAGAGCAGCTTGAAATTATACTGGTTGTGCGTGATTCTGTGAAGAAGCATATCGTTGAGACCGGAAGTGACAAGAAGTATGGTGCAAGACCGCTGAGAAGGGCAGTACAGAGTCAGTTGGAAGACAAACTTGCGGAAGCACTTTTGAATGGTGAGATCAAACGTGGAGACCATGTGGAAGCCGGTATTTCTAAAAAGGAAATAAAATTTACAGTCAGAGAGATAAACAGCTAGCAAAAGAAGAAGTTTTATTATATAATAAGAAAAACGGTTCGGATGTGGAAAATTCACAGTCCACAAGTCGAAAGAGAAAGACCATTAGGAGGATTTGAACAATGACAGTAGTCAAAGAACTTATCAGAAGTGAATTAGACGGAACACTCAGTTTCGGTGATTACACTCTGGATACAAAGACAAAAAAGGATGGATTTGAATTTCAGGGAGATATATATAAAGTAAAGACATTTAAAGAGATTACAAAGCTTGAAAAGAATGGAATGTTCGTATATGAATCTGTTCCGGGAACTGCAGTAGAGCATTTTGAAGTATCAGAAGATGTGATCTCATTCAAGGTATCAGGGACAGGAGATGCACAGATCACACTGGAACTTGAACCGGATACAGACTATATCGTATATATGAATGATATGAATGTTGGTGATATGAAGACAAACTTAAGCGCAAAGCTTAGTGTAAGTGCGGAACTTGGAAAAGAAAGCGTTGAGATCAAGGTCGTAAGAAAGTAGGACAATGATTATAACAAGGGTTGTCTGAAGTACATAGGTATTTAAGAAAAGTAAAAGAGTCTGCTTCGGCAGGCTCTTTCTTTACCGAAAGTATATAAACTGGGAACAGGCAAGAGAAGCAGTTGGTAATTTTTTAAGATAGATAAGGAGATGGAGTATGGCGAAGGCAAAAAAGTCGGTTTTTTTCTGCCAGAATTGTGGGCATGAAGAATCAAAATGGCTGGGACAGTGCCCGATGTGCAAGGAATGGAACTCTTTCGTGGAAGAGCGTGTGACAACGTCGAAAACGGCAGCGGTTAAAGCGGCAAAAGAGATTCATATTGTACCATTGTCCGAAGTAAAGACAGAGAATGAAGAGCGTGTGACAACCGAGATTAAAGAACTGGACCGTGTACTGGGAGGCGGAATCGTACCGGGCTCCCTTATTTTAGTAGGTGGTGATCCGGGAATCGGTAAATCAACGCTGCTCCTGCAGGTGTGTCAGAAACTGGCAAAAAAAGAACGAAAGGTTTTGTATATATCAGGGGAAGAATCGCTTCGCCAGATTAAATTGCGTGCACAGAGGATGGGAGAATTTAATGATCATCTGCTTTTGCTTTGTGAGACTAATCTGGAACTGATCCGCAATGTGATTGAAAAGGAAAAACCAGATACCGTGATCATTGATTCGATTCAGACAATGTACAGTGAAGAAGTCGGTTCCGCACCGGGAAGTGTGTCGCAGGTCAGAGAGGCAACAAATACGCTGATGCAGCTTGCGAAAGGGCTTGGGATTTCGATTTTTATTGTCGGACATGTTACAAAAGAAGGAACTGTCGCCGGTCCAAGAGTATTGGAACATATGGTAGATACGGTTCTGTATTTTGAAGGAGACAGGCATGCATCTTACCGGATTCTTCGAGGAGTGAAAAATCGTTTTGGTTCGACGAATGAGATTGGTGTATTTGAAATGCGAAGAGATGGTCTTCGGGAGGTGGAAAATCCATCAGAATTTATGCTGAATGGGCGCCCGGAAAATGCATCTGGATCTGTTGTGGCATGTTCTATGGAAGGAACACGTCCGATCTTGCTGGAAATCCAGGCGCTGGTATGCGAAAGCAATTTTGGAATGCCAAGAAGAACAGCAGCAGGAACAGATTACAACAGGGTGAACCTTCTGATGGCGGTTTTGGAAAAAAGGATTGGATATCATCTTGGAAATTATGATGCCTATGTAAATATTGCCGGAGGTATCAAGATCAATGAACCCGCGATAGACCTTGGAATCGTGATGGCGATCGTATCAAGCTATAAGAACAGACCATTTGATGAACGGACGATTGTGTTTGGAGAAGTTGGATTAAGTGGAGAAGTCCGTGCGGTAAATATGCCGGAACAGCGGGTGGCAGAGGCGAAGAAGCTTGGATTTGAGACGTGTATTGTGCCAGAAGTATCTCTGGATAGCGTGAAGAGTATTGGTGGGATCAAAATCATTGGAGTGAAAAGCATTAACGAGGCAATCGGACTGATTGAGTAGGAGAACATGTAAAGAGGAAACAGGATAGATGAGATAATTTCTGTTCCCTCTTTTACATAGCAATGATGTTGGAGTCAAAAGGTATTTTGACCCCTTTGATACCAGATTGCTACGTGCTTTGCACTCTCGCAATCCTCAAAAACATTCGTAATCCGCTCATTTTTCTTTGAAAAATGGCTACTTACTCATGTTTTTGGCGGGTTAAGAGGTCAAAAATCCTCTTGCAAGCAAGCTTGCATCGGCTTTCTGACCTTTTGACCCTAGTATCATAGCAATTACGAAATTATAAAAGTTAAAGGCCTTTAAAGATTCCGATTCTGGCGAGTAAGGAAATAGCTTACTTAAACGGAGGACTGAACTGAGACGCAAAAAATGTCAGAATATTCTGAATTGCGCAAAATATAAAAACAACATTGACAATTCAGGAAAGCCGTGGTAACATACCATATGTTCGCTGGTCGAGACAGAGACTAAGGAGTGGCATGCAGAGGCAGAGCGGATGAAAAATAAAAAGTTTTGCATAAAAATTCGAGCGTGAGTATGGGAATATTCAGACGAAAACTTTGAAAAAAGTAAATTGCAAAAAGAAATCAAAAAGCTGTTGACAAGCCTTGATGAATATGCTATTCTAAATAAGCTGTCGCGTGAGGAACTGCTTCACAACAGCAAAAAAGAAATAAAAAAAGTTGTTGACAAACATGAAACACTTTGATATAATATAAAAGCTGTCGCATGAAA
>NZ_JAQEKS010000060.1:0-847 GCF_027679115.1 Coprococcus sp. TM115-187
GCCAAGGCTGTGGCGCAGTTTTATTTTTATTAAAAAGCAGTGGAATTACTTTTCATAATCCGTTATTGTTAAGTTACCACACGAAACAACTGAACTAAGAAAGCTCCACTGCCTATGATAAGAATAACATTTTCCAGTCTCTTCCGCAATCGGAATTATGACGCTAATGCACCTCCGAATAGGTAGATGTAATTATTAACACTACTTATTCTGGAGGTTTTATTATGTATAAAGATAATGGATTGGAAAAAATGTTTCTGATCTTACACTTGAAGATGCGGAAAGTTTTCTTACTGCCAAACGTCTGGAAGGAAGGTCTCCTGAAACTCACAATCACTATCGATCTGCAATCAAGTTCTTATATAAAAAGGTGCTGAAGATTCTCTGGGATGATGACACTGTTCCGGCTATGAAAAGAGAGCGAAATCTTCCTGCTGTTCTATCCCGTGATGAAATAAATGCAATCATTGACGCCACTCCGAATCTGAAGCATAAAGCGATTATTGCAACTATGTATTCTTCCGGATTACGTGTATCAGAGGTTGTTCATCTTCATTATGATGACATTTCACGTACCAACATGACAATTCATGTTCGTGAAACCAAAGGACCGTCATGTTTCCTCTCATGCGTGCCGTCATAGTTTTGCCAGCCACTTATTCGAAAATGGCACAGATATAAAATATATCCAGTCACTTCTGGGACATGTTGATCCTCGCTCTACAGATGTTTACCTTCATGTGAGCAACAAGACACTTCTTGGAATCCGCAGCCCGTTCGACAACCCGGAAGGTGGTGAATCATGAGTAAGGATTGTACGATTCAGGATGTTTTTCATCGTTTTTAT
>NZ_JAQEKS010000061.1:0-712 GCF_027679115.1 Coprococcus sp. TM115-187
GGCATACCAGATAAATCAGTTATTAAAAGGACATTAGATATGGTTGGATTGCAAGATACAGGTAAAAAGAGTGTCCGCAATTTTTCATTAGGTATGCGTCAACGATTGGGGATAGCGATTGCACTTTTAAATACACCAGAACTATTGATTTTAGACGAGCCTATCAATGGTCTTGACCCTGCTGGAATTGTAGAAATCAGAAATTTATTGAAAATTTTGAATAAAGAATATGGTATGACCATTTTGGTTTCAAGCCATATCTTAGAAGAATTGTATCAAACAGCATCAGAATTTATTCTGATTGACCATGGAAAAATTATAGAAGAGATTTCTGATTATGAATTAAATGAACGGTGTAAACGACATATAGCTATTAAAACAACAGATGTTCAGAAAACGGTTCTGGTTTTGGAAGAGAATCTTCATACAGATAACTTTAAACTAATGCCAGATGGCATAATTCGTTTGTATGATTATTTGAATGATTTAGAGACAGTTGCGTCTGCTTTGGCAGAATCGCACATTCTTGTAACAGGACTTTCTGTATCTGGCGATACTTTGGAGGACTATTTTTTGAGCAAAATAGGAGGAACAAAAGATGTCAAATCTCCTAAAAACTGAGTTATATAAGTTGTTTCACAGTTGGTATTTTTGGGGAATTGGAATATTCAATCTCCTTTTAAGTAGCATATTGCTGTTAGATAGTAAAGAA
>NZ_JAQEKS010000062.1:0-697 GCF_027679115.1 Coprococcus sp. TM115-187
TCCTTTCAAATCTCATTTTATATGACTTTTGCAAGCTGTTAAGCTAACTTGTGGAACATATGCCGAACCTTATCTATACGGCTATTCGGGCGGCGGGGTTGGCAAATAAATTTACCAATAGCTGGCTGGTATCCTTTTAACTCTGTCAAGCAGACTCCCTGCCCATTTGTGAAATAAGTTAAATCGTTCCTGTATTCTTGAATACATCTAGCAGGGATTTCTCCTTTCAGAATGACCTCGTCATTCTTTATCTGAGTACTTACAATATCTGCACAATACCTTGGAGCATCATGATACGCCCGTGAGAGATATTCCTGCGGTGCATAAATTTCAAAGTGGAGATATGGCTCTAATAGTTCTGTCCCTGCTTTTTTTAAAGCCTGCTCCAATACGATAGGGGAAAGCAGCCGAAAGTCTGCGGGGGTACTTACAGGACTATAATACAATCCATATTCAAAACAGATTTTACAGTCTGTCACTTTCCATCCATACAGCCCCTGCTCGCAGCCATAAAGAACCCCCTCCATAACCGCATTTTGGAACGATTGATTTAAATATCCAAGTGAAACTCTGCTTTCATACTGCACTCCGCTTCCAATAGGGAGCGGCTCTATGGACAACCCGACAGAAGCCCAGAAAGGATTTGGCGGGACTTCTATGTGGATGGTATATTCTGCTTTTCTAAGCGGTCTTTCCA
>NZ_JAQEKS010000063.1:0-658 GCF_027679115.1 Coprococcus sp. TM115-187
TTGATTTCTTTTTGCAATTTACTTTTTTCAAAGTTTTCGTCTGAATATTCCCATACTCATGCTCGAATTTTTATGCAAAACTTTTTATTTTTCATCCGCTCCGCCTCTGCATGCCACTCCTTAGTCTCTGTCTCGACCAGCGAACATATGGTATCTTACCACGGCTTTCCTGAATTGTCAATGTTGTTTTTATATTTTGCGCAATTCAGAATATTCTGACATCAGTTCAGCCATCCGTATAGTCAGACGGATTTCATGCTTGCATGAAAAGACGGCTGATTATACGGATGAGATGAGCGCCACTCTATGAGCAAAATAGCTGCGCAGCAGCGACAAGTTCCGCAGGCACGCTTTTGCGAATGGCGCGGCTGAACGTCCCTTATTCTACTACAATATATTTATGGATAATCCCCTTACATCCAGTAAGGAATTATCCATCTTGTTGCTTAAGCTGTTAGAATGTAGGTAGCAATTGGATATCATCCTTATTCTTGGACCTTGCGTCCGTAAAATAGACTGATAACCAGCTCCTCATTCGCAGCGTTCGTTTTATGCAGGTTGAATCGCCATAGGCGCATTCGTGTCACACCACAGTAGATTGAATAGGCAATGAGTAAAACTGGTATTTATCCATTGCAATAATCTTAAGGAGTGACAA
>NZ_JAQEKS010000064.1:0-628 GCF_027679115.1 Coprococcus sp. TM115-187
TTTTTCTCAATAATAAAATAGGCAATGGCAATTCTTACCAGTATTTGATATTGTAAAGTTACCACACAAAACAATTCAATACAGAAAGACACCACTGCCTATGAAAAGAATACCATTTGACCGCTTTTCTGACAAGCGGTTTTATTATGCTAATGCAATCCATGACAGATACGACAGTTACATATGTAGTAAAAGACTATAAAAACGAAGGCTGCTGGAAAGAGAAAACAATTTCAGGAGAAGAATTCATCCGTCGATTCATGATGCATGTTCCTCCCAAACGATTTGTCAGAATCCGGCACTATGGTCTGCTATCATGTAGAAACAAGAGAAAAAAGATAACTCACTGCAGAAACCTGCTAATCGATGTATGCAAATGTTCTTCTTGCGGAGGGAATATGGTATCACCCCGCAAAGATAAATACAGTTCTTCTTTTCGTGCACATATGAGATGTTAAAATCTACAATTGCATAGAATAAATGACTTCCGCATAGGAGGTTTGTTTGTCATGCCTGAAATTGATTTCTTGAAGAAAAAAACTTTTACCAAAACATCCGGTATGATAAACTTAAGGAAAAGAGCAACGATTGAATCCCCATAGCTATCGGCTAAAGGGACGCGACTTTG
>NZ_JAQEKS010000065.1:0-546 GCF_027679115.1 Coprococcus sp. TM115-187
TCTATAATCCTTTTGTCCCTATTTGTTAAGGGTTTATTCTCCTGTATTTGTTGCTTGAATCTATGTGCCATAGACAGTTTAAGACTCCATTTTGTATATTCTGTATGTTCTTCTTCTGTCCATTCCGATTCAGGCTTTTTGAATTTTATGACATCCGGTTTAAAATTTTTCATAATATATCCGGCATAGTCTGCGACCGGAATTGTTTTAGGTATTTCGTTATTTATAATTATATTTCCTCCACATCTTCTTTTTCCCTGATATTTCCAAATGGTAGTTATTGGTCACAAGGGATTGTTCCCCACTTAAATGAAAATTTCACATCTTCTAAAGTAGGGTTTTTCTTTATTTTTACGAGATTTTTTAGGTATTCATTTAATTCTTTTTTGTTTTTTAGGTAGATTTTAGCTTTAAATTTTTTCATTTTGCCTCCATTAAAAAAGCGTATCACCGGTTTTGCCAGTAATACGCTTCGTTTTGTTGGTTGGTTTGCTACAGAATAATTGTTTTTACAAATTATAGAAAAATGCTAGTTACTTCTGTACA
>NZ_JAQEKS010000066.1:0-537 GCF_027679115.1 Coprococcus sp. TM115-187
GTGATAAGAATAAGTCAGTAGTACATTATTCGAACCTCGGATTTTTCCAGATATTCGGCAAAGTTGATGATATGACGGAATTGGAAAGATGCATTCCGGAAACGTTAAAGAAATTATATTTATATGATGATGAACATAAGGGAGAATTGATTACAACCTTGCAATTTGTTCATTATAGAACGATATCTTACAGGCTTGAAAAAATAAAACAAATTTCCGGAATTAATTTTGATAATGCAAATGAAGTGCTGGCAGTCAGTAATGGCCTGATTATTTATAAAATGTTAAAAGAAATAGAATAGAAAAAGAAAGAGAAACCGTGTTAAGGCATGGTTTCTTTTTTTTTGAACGAAGTTCATAACAAGATATTAATGGAAGAATATCGATACGATGGAAAAGATTTTACAAAAAAACAAAAAAAATCTTTCCTATTTGTAACATTATAAAAAAACCACAAATGGGATACAATTCAAAACGTTGATGAGAAACATTCTCTGATTCAAATAGACAATGAGAAAAAATTATATTGAAAAGCCA
>NZ_JAQEKS010000067.1:0-276 GCF_027679115.1 Coprococcus sp. TM115-187
TTCAAGCAACAAATACAGGAGAATAAACCCTTAACAAATAGGGACAAAAGGATTATAGAACGTTTTAGAAGTGGCGCAGATTTCTTTGGCGAAAAAATATGTGGCAAAGAAACATCAAGACTATTCGAACAACCATATACTTTTGATCTATTTGATGAGTGGCAGGAAAAGCACTTTAAAGAACACCCGGAAGACAAAGATAAAACAATCGAAGAGTTATTTGACATACGGCTTTCTGAACAGAAGCTATATCATTACAAAGAAGTAAACGGCAAA
>NZ_JAQEKS010000067.1:286-523 GCF_027679115.1 Coprococcus sp. TM115-187
AACGAACTAGAAGATTGGCAGCGAGATCTTATCGAAAAAATAAGAGTCGGTGTTGAGCTAAAAGACGATGATATTGTTAAAGCAATGGGTTATTAAAATCTAAATCATGAGCCTCTTTAATCGAGGAATTCAACGATTTATGATAGCAACAACAAGTTCCAAACTAAATAAAATTCTGATTTTATTTAGACTACTAATCGTCTGAAACAAGCAAATATTGCTTAAAACAGAGGATAA
>NZ_JAQEKS010000068.1:0-510 GCF_027679115.1 Coprococcus sp. TM115-187
ACAAGGAGTTAATAAATATGCGGCAAGGTATTCTTAAATAAACTGTCAATTTGATAGTGGGAACAAAAAGTAGCAGTCCCGTTTCACTTTTAATATGGGGCTTAGTTTTTTGTACCCAGTTTAAGAATACTTTTATCATGTAATTTTATATGCCCGAAAACATATAAGTGTTTTGGGGCTATTGGAGTTATTTACCCAGTGATAGGAGTATTTATCACTGGGTATTTTTATGCCCTTTTTTGGGTGTTGATAGGAGGAAAATCACATGAAAATAATTAACTTAGGCATTCTGGCTCACGTTGACGCAGGAAAGACAACATTAACGGAAAGTTTATTGTATACCAGTGGTGCAATTGCAGAACTAGGGAGCGTAGATGAAGGCACAACAAGGACAGATACAATGAATTTGGAGCGTCAAAGGGGAATCACTATCCAGACAGCAGTGACATCTTTTCAGTGGGAGGATGTAAAAGTCAACATTATAGATACGCCAGGCCATATGGATTTTTT
>NZ_JAQEKS010000069.1:0-505 GCF_027679115.1 Coprococcus sp. TM115-187
CCACTACCGGGTGGATTCGGGACTTTAACCCGTTAGAAACGTGCGCCGCTAGGCGCACAAGCAAAAAAACACGAAAAACTAACGTTTTTCGTGCTTTTTGAGAGGCGCCAACCAGATTTGAACTGGTGATAGAGGTGTTGCAGACCTTTGCCTTACCACTTGGCTATGGCGCCAGATGACTCCGACGGGAATCGAACCCGTGTTACCGCCGTGAAAGGGCGATGTCTTAACCGCTTGACCACGGAGCCAGATATTGATTTTTTTCAAAATTAAAATCTGCAAGTAATTGGCTGACAGATTTTAGAACTCCCCGAGTTGGGTTCGAACCAACGACCCTTCGGTTAACAGCCGAATGCTCTACCGCTGAGCTATCGAGGACTACTCTTATTATTATAAACACTTTACATATATTTTGCAAGTGCTTTTTTCATTTTTTATGTACTCTGAAAACCACATACAAATTTAAATCTTTACTCCATCCATTCTTCCTTACCCTGTCCTACCT